>CAJCHX010000342.1 GCA_903970215.1 Acidobacteriaceae bacterium | reverse complement strand
CGGCCAGCGCCTTCGGGGTATCGAGATCGTCGGCCAGGTGCTGCCGGACGCGCGCGATCACGTCCCCCGCGTCCGGGCCGGACGGTGCTGCGACCGCCCGCCGCCACAGGTCGAGCCGCCCCACGGCCTCATCGAGCAGTTCACGGGTCCACGACCGGTCGGTGCGGTAGTGGCCCGCATACAGCGCCAGTCGGATAGCAGCCGGGTCGATGCCCTCAGCCCGGAGCACGCTGACCTTGACCAGGTTGCCGCGACTCTTGGACATCTTCTCGCCGTCGTGTCCGATCATGGCCGCGTGCACGTAGTGGCGAGCGAACCGTCGCTCCCCGGTGGCCGCCTCGACATGCGCGGCCGAATATTCGTGGTGCGGAAAGATCAGGTCGGTGCCGCCACCCTGGATATCGAACGGAGCGCCGAGGCGGTTGTACGCGATCGCGGCGCACTCGACGTGCCAACCGGGCCGGCCGGGACCATGGGGCGACGGCCAGGACGGCTCGCCCTCGCGTGCCGCCCGCCACAGCACGGCGTCGATCGGATCGTGCTTCCCCGCCCTGTCCGGATCACCGCCGCGCTCTGCGAACAGACGCTCCATGGTCGCCCGGTCGTAACCGGACTCGTAACCGAACTGCCGCGTCGCCGATGCTCGGTGGTACACGTCCGGATGCTCGGTGTCATCGACCACGTAAGCGGCTCCGACGTCGAGCAACCGGCTCACCATCTCTGTGACCTCGTCGACCGACTCGATCGCACCCACGTACTCCGCGGGCGGCAGCACCCGCAACGCGCTCATGTCCTGCCTGAACAGCTCTATCTCGCCGGTTCCGAGGTCACGCCAGTCGACGCCGTCGCGTGCAGCTCGCTCGAACAACGGATCGTCCACGTCGGTCACGTTCTGCACGTAGTGCACGTCGTGTCCGTTGTCCCGCAACACACGGTTGACCAGGTCGAACGCGAGATACGTCGCGGCGTGCCCCAGGTGCGTCGCGTCGTACGGGGTGATGCCGCAGACGTACATGGTGGCGGTCTGCCCGGGGGTCACGGGTCGGACCGCGGCATCGGAGGTGTCGTAGAGCCGGAGGGGCACCCCGTTGCCGGGGATGGACGGGACAGGCACGGCGGACCACGATCGCATGGGGTCGAGCTTATTCGGCGCGCTTCAGAACGGCGGCCACGGGATGGGGCGCGACGACCGCGGACCAGGCATGACGGGGTGGCGAGCGAAGGTGTCCGCCCGGTCTGCGAGGGCGTCCACCTCCGCGGCCGTGATCAATCCCGTCAACGCCTCGACCAGCGGATCTCTCCCGCGTAGCCGCCCAGCCAGCTCGGCCACCGGCGCCACCATCTCGTCCGGGACGCGTCGGTCGGCCCACCCCCACAGGACGGTTCGCAGTTTCGGATCGCGGTGCAGGCAGATGCCGTGGTCCACGCCGTAGACGTGCCCGTCTGCGCTCGCGATCACGTGTCCGCCCTTGCGGTCGGCGTTGTTGATCAAGACGTCGAGGACGGCCAGGCGCAGCAGCCGTGGATCGTCGGCGTGCGCGAGCACCACCTCGCGGTAGCCGTCGCGGGCGGCGTGGTCGTCGACGAGGCCGCGCACCACGGG
>CAJCHX010000341.1 GCA_903970215.1 Acidobacteriaceae bacterium | reverse complement strand
CCATGCGATCAGCCTCTCTCCCGGCCGGCGAGCGGGTCTACCGGGAGCTCAAGGACCGGCTCATGGGCGGGCACTACTCGGGGGGGCAGCGGCTCAACGCAGACGGGCTCTCCGCGGAATTCGGGGTCAGTCGCCAACCGGTGTTCGATGCGTTCAAACGGCTCTCGGCCGAGAGCTTCGTCGTGGTCAGGCCGCACGTCGGGTGCAGCGTGGCCAGCTACGAGCTGTCGGAGATCAGCGACTACTTCCACATCTTCGCAGCGGTCGAGGGCGAATCGACCGCCCTCGCCGCAGCCCGCAGGAGAGTTGACGACCTGCCGGCTCTGCGGCGCCTGCACGCGCAGATCGGGGGCCTTGACGATCTCGCCGACACCGACGAACGGGCTCAGGGATACCGGGCGCTGAACCGCGAGTTTCACTCCCTGATCCACCGCATGTGCGGAACCGCGATCGTGGAGACGGTGGGGTCCGGGATGTACGATCGGGCCGACTTCTTCATCAACACCGCGGCCGCTGCCTCCCCGATCGCCGACCAGATCTCGGCTCGGCATCGAGACCATGGCGCGATCGTGGCGGCACTCGAGGCCGGCGATCCTCAGGCCGCTCGGGCGGCCGCGTCGGCGCACATCGTCGGGACCGTCGCGCTGATCGAGCAGACGATCGTCCGCAGCGGCGCCCGCGTCGCCTGACGGCACCCCACCGGCAGCGTCCGGCGTGAGACGTCCTTTCCGCCGGCGCCCCGCCGGCTCGCTAGGCGCCCTGTCCTGACAGGCCACCCACGATCTGCAGGACCTCCTCGTCGCTCGGCTCGGTCGCGCCGAACGCCTGAACCTGGCGCATGACCGTCCAGATCATCGTGATGTAGTAGATGTACTCGACGACCCCGCGGGTCCCGAGCCGGCGCTGCATGTCGTCGAACGAGCTGTCGCTCAGCCGGCCGTCCACCACCTCGCGGATGAAGACGGCAAGCGATCGCTCGTGCTCGGTGAGGTCCTCGTCGCGACCCGCGTACAGGGCCTGGATCGCCTCGGGCCGGACGCCGACCGCGACGGCGTCGGACGCATGGATCGCGCTCACCGCGTTGGTCTTGAGGTGCCTGCCGATCACCATGCCGACGAACTCGCGGTCCGCATGCGAGAAGGTCCCGGCGCGATCCGGCGCCGTGCGCAGCAGCGTGCTGAGCTGGCTGCGCGCGACGGAGAACCGCGGGCTGTGCATCATCGCCGAGGCCCAGGGGCTCACGCTGATGTCCACGGCGTCGCCCGTGACGAACATCGCGGACCAGTAACGCAGCGCCGTGTCATAGTCGGCGCGATCCTCGGGATCGACATCGTCACGGGTGGGTGGTGCCAACGGCCGCGGCATGCGGGTCATCCTTCCTGTCGCGCGTCGGGTCCGGTCCGGTGGCCAGAATCGGCCGGGTCGGCCGGCGGCAGTGGCGCCGGCGACAGCCCGAAGTCGTGAAACCCGTCACCGCGGATCTTGGCCCAGCGGCTCCACCAGCGCGGATCGCCGTTATCCCAGGTGCGGGGTTGAAACTGCGCCTCGTCGAGGATCGCTTCCATCTCGGTATAGACCTCGACGACGGCGCCGGCCGGGTCGGCGAAGTAGACCGCGACGTTGTTGCCGGCCCCGTGGCGCAGCGGACCCCACAGCAGCGTCTGGCCGCAGTCGTCCAGGGCGTCGCCGAGCCGCGCGAGGTCGCCGACGCCCGCGACCGCCCAGGCATGGTGATGCAGGACGCCGGCGCCCTCCAGGTAGGCGATCGCGTGGTGCTCGGCGTTGCAGCGCAGGAACACGCCGCGCCCGGTGATGACATCCGAGACGCGGAAGTCCAGCACCTCGCGCAGGAAGTCGACGGCGGTGCTCACGTCGGCGACGTGGAGGTTGACGTGGCCGAAATGGGTTGGCCGTACCCCGGGGGCGAGGTATGGGGCTTGGCCGGCGGGCATGCCGATCCCGACCTCGTAGACGAAGCCGTCGGCGCCGACGAACACGACAGCGTCGCTGAAGCCTGCCTCCAGCGGTTCCTGGCGCAGGACCTGCAGGCCGTGGGCCCGCACCCGCTCTCGCACGGTGTCCAGCGCCTCGGGGCCGGCCGCGGCCAGGCCGATGTGGTCGACCGCGTCGACCTCGCCGGCGGCGTACTGCAGGACGTGGTGGGTGTCGTTGCAGGTGAGGGAGACCCACTCCCCGTCCCGGGTCACCTCGCGCATCCCGAGGATCGTGGTGGCGGTCTGCACCGCAGCGTCAAGATCGCGGACGCGGATCGCCAGGTGGCTCATCGCGGAGATCACCGGAGCCGGGGTCATCGGACCTGCGCCACCGGTGTGCCGAGCACGCCGTCAAACGCCTTCGCAAGGACCTCGTGGGGGGCCTGCGCCATCCGCGGCGACCGCCACGCCACGTGCCCGTCGGGGCGGACCAGGATGGCGCCGGTCTCACCGTGGCCGCACAGGCTCGGCCACACGCCGTCACGGTCACGCAGGTCGCTGGTGCCACCGATGCGGTACGCGTCCAGCGCAACGCCGCGGGCACGCGCGGTCTGCCGCGCCGCCTCGCACCACTCCTCGCCGGCGGCGCCGGCGAGGAGCAGGAATGCGCCGGGGCGCAGAAGATCATGGGTGCCGACGGGGGTGCCGTAGCGGTCCAGCCACGCGTGAGGCAGCCGATGCCCGGGCCGGGAGGTCTGGACCGTGGCGTGGCCGAGGGGGTCGACGGCCGGAGCCGGGGTCCCGTCGCCGATCACCGCGGGGCTGTCCCCGTAGGCGAAGCCGAGCTCGATGTCGGCGGCGCCGTACTCCATGCGCAGGATCGCGAACATCTCGCGCAGCCGCAGCAGTCGGCGCCGGCCGTCCTCGGTGTCGGCGAACAGCGCCTCCAGCGCGCCCTGGTTGTGCGCGATCGGTGCGCCCGCGATCACCCCGAACGCGCCCGCGATCGCCTGGTGACCGAAGAACGCGGTCGTCGCAAAGTCGACGTTGCGCCGGCCCACCGGTCGCCGCTCGGGCTCATAGGAGTCCAGCAGGCGCTCGTCGGCCTGCCCGGAGACGACCGCCGCCAGCTTCCAGGTGAGGTTGTGCGCGTCCTGGATGCCGGTGTTGGAACCGAACGCCCCGGTGGGGGACATCTCGTGCGCGGAGTCCCCGGCCAGGAAGACCCGGCCGTCCGCGTAGCGCTCCGCCACCCGTTCGGCGGCATGCCAGGGTGCCTTGCCGGTGACCTCGATCTCCAGGTCCCGCACG
>CAJCHX010000340.1 GCA_903970215.1 Acidobacteriaceae bacterium | reverse complement strand
GACTTCTCCCGGATGACGCACCTGAGCGTCAAGGCGCTGCGGCACTACCACCAAGAAGGGCTCCTCGAGCCGGCGGAGATCGACCCGGTGTCGGGCTACCGCCGCTACGACGTCACGCAGATCCCGACGGCCCAGGTGATTCTGCGGTTCCGTGGCCTCGGAATGCCGCTGGACGACATCGCCGCGATCGTGCGCACCGACGATCTCGAGGCACGTAACGAGCTGATCATCCGGCATCTGCGTCGGCTGGAGTCGGAGCTGGGACGCACTCAGGATGCCGTGGCGTCGCTGCGGCAGCTCCTGGAGCGGCCGGTCTCCGACTCGCGGATACGTCATGTCCACGTGCCCAGACGGAGCGCCCTCGCCATCACCGACCACGTCTATGTCGCGGACGTCGGGCCCTGGCTGCAGGGAGCGTTGGGCGAGCTGTACGCCACGCTCGCTGCACAGGCGGCGGACCAGTCCGGCAGCGCCGCCGGCGTGTACTCGGACGGCCTGTTCACAGACGAGGCCGGGACGGCCACGGTCTACCTCCCGACGCCCGGGCCTGTTCGCGAGAGCGGTCGGACTCGCATCGTGGAGCTGCCTGAGGTGGATCTCGCCGTCATCGACCATCCAGGTCCCGGCGCCGGCATCGATCGCGCCTATGGGGCGCTGGCCGACTACGTGACGCGGCACGCCTTGGCCGTGGACGGTCCGCTGCACGAGTTCTATCCGGTCAACCGACAGCACACCGCCGACCCGGCAGCCTGGCGCACCGAGATCGGTTGGCCGATCTTCGAGACGTCGCCGCGCGGTTCGGCCGGCCCCATCGCTGGCGGAGACGACGGTGTCCCGCGCACCGAAGCGCCACGGGACACGGCTTAGTCCAGGTCGATCGGGATCTCGTCGGGGAACGTGAGGAATTCGGTTGCGGGATCGGCCATCTCGCGCAGCCGCCCCATGTAGATCCCGGTGCCGAACCCGGACAGCAGTGCGTCGTGGATCGGCACCGCGCGCGCCGGCCGCACGGCTCGCAGGAAGTCGATGGTCTCTGAGATCTTCGCCCACGGCGCGTTGACCGGCACGCCGAGAACATCGACGGCGATGTCGGGGACGAACAACGCGTCGCCCGGGTGGTAGAAGCGGCCGGGATTCTCGGCGTCGCCGAGCAGGAACGACGTGTTGTCGATCTGCGGGATGTCCGGATGGATGATCGCGTGCTTGCCGCCGACAGCGCGGGCGGTCAGGGCGCCGATGGAGAACGTGTCGCCGGGCGCGGCGGCGCGCCAGTCGCCGCCCAGTTGCGCTGCCGTCGTCGGGTCGGCGAGCAGCGTGGCGCCCGGGTTCGCGTCGACGAGGGCCGGGAGCCGAGTGGTGTCCACGTGGTCTGGATGTTGGTGCGTGATGACGATGGCGTCGAGCCCGGTGAGGCCCTCGAAGCCGTGCGAGAAATTGCCGGGATCGAACAGGACCGTCGCCGAGGAGGTCTCCACCAGGACACACGAATGGTGGAAATGGGTGACTCGCATGGCGACAGTATGCGCCGGTAATGTGGCATCTGCGTTGGAACCGACGGGCAGGCGCAGGCCGTGCCCCACACCCAGGAGGGTCGTACGAAGTGGCGCGGATCGTGGTTGACGTCATGCCGAAGGCGGAGATTCTGGACCCGCAGGGGCAGGCGATCGTCGGCGCCTTGGGCCGGCTCGGCTTCGCGGGTGTGAGCGATGTCCGGCAGGGTAAGCGGTTCGAGCTCGAGGTCGACGACTCGGTCGACGACGACGCGCTCGCGAAGATCGCCGAGGAGCTACTCGCCAACACCGTGATCGAGGAGTTCTCGGTGAGCCGGGTGGCGAAGTGAGCAGGATCGGCGTCATCACCTTCCCGGGAACGCTGGACGATGTCGACGCGGCCCGTGCGGTGCGCGCGGCCGGCGCCGAATCGGTCGCCTTGTGGCACAAGGACGCCGACCTCAAGGGCGTCGACGCGGTGGTGGTCCCCGGCGGCTTCTCGTACGGCGACTACCTGCGGGCGGGTGCCATCGCGTCGTTCGCTCCGGTGATGCGCGAGGTGGTCGACGCAGCGCGCGGGGGCATGCCGGTCCTGGGCATCTGCAACGGTTTCCAGATCTTGTGCGAGGCGGGCCTGCTGCCCGGGGCGCTGGTCCGCAACGCGGGCCTGCACTTCATCTGTCGCGACCAGTGGCTCCGGGTGGACTCGACGAACACCGCCTGGACCTCCCGCTTCGAGCCCGGCGCCGAGATCCTGGTCCCGCTCAAGTCGGGCGAGGGCAGGTACGTCGCCGCCGAGTCCGTGCTCGACGAACTCGAGGGCGAGGGCCGCGTCGCGTTCCGGTATGCCGGCGACAACCCAAACGGCGCGATGCGGGCGATCGCCGGCGTCGCGTCCGCCGACGGGCGTATCGTCGGGCTGATGCCGCACCCGGAGCACGCGACCGAGGCACTCACCGGACCGTCCGACGACGGGCTCGGCCTGTTCTATTCGGTGCTGGACTCGGTCCTGGCGGCCTGATGTCCGCGCGGGACGCGTACCCGGAGTCCGCTCACCCGGAAGCGGAGGGGCTGTGTGCGTTCATCGATGCCTCGCCCTCGCCGTTCCATGCCTGCCAGACGGTGGCTCGGATGCTCGAGGACGCCGGTTTCAGCCCGCTCGCCGAGCGCGACCCGTGGCCCGGGCCCGGTCGCTATTTCGTCTTGCGGGGTGGTTCGCTCATCGCGTTCGACTCGTCCGGGTTCGAGCATGGCGAGCTGCCGGCGTTCCGCATCGTCGGCGGGCACACCGACAGCCCCAACCTGCGCGTGAAACAGAATCACGACCGGGATTCCGCCGGCCTCGCGCAGGTGCGGCTGGAGCCTTATGGCGGCGCCTGGCTGCACTCCTGGCTCGACCGGGATCTCGGCATCTCCGGCCGGATCACCGTGCGCCAGGGCGATCAGGTCGTGCGGACTCTGGTGCGCATCGACGAGCCGCTGCTGCGCGTTCCGCAACTGGCCATCCACCTGTCCGAGAACCGCAAGGGGGTGGAGGTCGACCCGCAGCGGCACCTCGACGCCGTGTGGGGTGTCGGTGACCCGGGCCGCTTCCTCGCCCGGATCGCGGCGGCGGAGGGCTACGGAGCCGCGGACGTACTGGGCTTCGAGCTGATGGTGCACGATCTGACGCCCAGCCGCCTCGCGGGAGCCGACGGCGACCTGGTGTCGGCGCCGCGACTGGACAATCAGTGCACCTGTTACGCCGGCACCCGGGCGCTCATCGACGCCGCCGATCGGCCGACCGGCGTTCTGCCGGTCCTGGCGCTGTTCGACCACGAGGAGGTCGGCTCGTCGTCCGACCGCGGCGCGGGTTCGGATTTCCTGATCACGGTGCTCGAGCGGATCGCGCTGACCCACGGGCTCGACCGCCAGGACTTCCTGCGCGCCCTCGCGGTATCGGTGTGCGCCTCGGGAGACATGGCGCATGCCACGCATCCGAACTACCCCGACCGGCACGAGCCGGGGCATCGGATCGCCGTGAACGGCGGACCGGTCCTCAAGGTCAACCAGAACCTGCGCTACGCGTCCGACGCGGACGGCGAGGCGTTGTTCATCGTCGCCGCAGAGCAGGCGGGGGTGCCACTGCAACGCTATGTACACCGCGCCGACCTGCCCTGCGGCTCCACCATCGGGCCGATCACCGCGACCCGGACCGGGCTGACCACCGTCGATGTGGGCGCGCCGCAACTGGCGATGCACAGCGCACGGGAGTTGATGGGCGCGGCGGACGTCGGACTCTACGTCGCGGCGTTGACGGCGTTTCTCGCGCCCGCCTGACCCGCTACGCCGCTCCGGCGGTGAAGTCCAGCAACACCTTGCCGGACGCCGCCGAGTCTTTCGCCACGGCGAAGGCCGCGAGGGCGTCGGCCGCGGGCAACACGTGGGTGACCACACCGTCGACGTTCAGCGAACCATCGGCCAGCGCAGCGAGCACGTCGTCGATCTCGTCGTTGAACCGGAACGAGCCACGCAGGTCCAGTTCGCGGGTGATCGCCTGTGCTGCAGGGAAATCGATGTCGCCGTTACGTTGGAGGCCGAGCAGCACGACGATGCCGCCGCGCACGGCTGCGTCGACCGCGGCGTGCAGGCCGGGCACGGTGCCCGACGACTCGACCACCACGTCGGCGGCCAGCGTGGCGATCGTCTCCGCGTCCCGCGCGTCGAGCACGCGGGCGGCCCCCAATCCCAGTGCGCGCGAACGCGGCTGTTCGGCGATGTCGGTCACCACCACCTCGGCGGCACCCGCCCGCAGTGCCACCGCGACGACCAGCAGACCGATGGGGCCCGCGCCGATCACGACCACCCGCTTGCCCCTGACGTCGCCGGCGCGTGCGATGCCGTGCCAGGCCACCGCGGCCGGTTCGGCGAGCGCTGCATCACGCAGTGAGAGGCCGGCCGGCAGCGCGCGGAGCATCCGAGTGGGCAACGCGGCCCGGCGGACGAAAGCGCCCTCGGTGTGCGGGAACCGCAGCGCCGAGCCCAGGTAGGTAGCGCCCGGCGCCAGGTTCGGGCGATCCTCCGGCCAGACCACGCCGTCGACGCCATGCGGAGTGTTCGGGTGCACCGCGACCGTCGTGCCGGATGCGGGTCCGGACCCGTCGGCGGCCGACGTCAGCACCGTGCCGACCACCTCGTGCCCCAACACCATCGGCGCTTTGAGGACCGAGGCGCCGGCGGCGCCGTGAAGCCAGTAGTGCAGGTCCGAGCCGCACACGCCGCCGAACGCAATCTCGATCACCGCCTCGTCGGCAGCGGGGGCGGGCTCGGGTGCGTTCTCGACTCGCAGATCGCCCTTCGCGTGGGCGACGACGGCCAGGTTCTCGCTCAAAAGTGTTCTCCCTCAGTGTTCTCGAACGAGTCAGACGACAGCGGTCATGCCGCCGTCGACGTACAGGATCTGGCCGTTGACGAACGCGGCGGCATCGGACGCGAGAAACACCAACGGACCGACGAGGTCGGCCACATCGCCCCAGCGCCCGGCGGGGGTGCGGCCCGCGACCCAGCGCGAGAACGCCTCGTCGTCCACCAGCGCCTTGGTCAGCTCGGTGGCGAAGTAGCCCGGTGCGATCGCGTTCGCGGTGATCCCGTGTGGTGCGAGATCGGCGCACAAACCCTTGGTGAGCATGACGATGCCGCCCTTGGTAGCCGAATACGGGGCGATACCGGGCCGCGCGAGCTGCGACTGCACCGAGCCGATGTTGACGATCCGTCCGCTGCCGCGGGCGATCATCCCGCGTGCCACGCGCTTCGACAGCAGGAACGCACTGGTGAGGTTGGTCGCGACCAGGGTGTTCCAGTCGGCTGCGGTGAATTCGGTGAGCGGCGCGCGCAACTGCATGCCCGCGTTGTTGACCAGGATGTCCGGCGTGCTCACGGCCTCTTCGATGCGGGAGATCCCCGCGTCCACGGCGGCCTCGTCGGTGACGTCGAACGCCGCGCTGCGGACGGGATTGCCCGTGGCGGCGGCGATCCGGTCGGCGACCTCCGCCGCGGCCGCGGCCGAGCGGCCGTGCACCACGACGGTGGCGCCGGCGGCGGACAGCCCCTCGGCCAGTCTGCGGCCGATCCCGCGGGCACTTCCCGTCACGAGGGCGGTCCGGCCGCTCAGGTCGAACATCACTGTGTCGGAAGCCATCTCGGGTGTCGTCTCCTTGATTCGTCGGGGGTCAGAACAGCTGGGTGTGCGCGGCGGTCGCTCGCCGCGGAACGTCGGGCGCGCCGCCGGCCGTCGCGGCGGCGATCGGGAAGTCCTGCGTGGAGACCGGTCGGGCGCCCCCGACGGTCACGTCGTCACCCGCCTCGTGCGTCGAGATCTTCACGGCGTCGTCGGTACGGCTCAGATCGCGCCGCAGTGTCTCGGGAACGAGGAACGTCGAGGCGGCGGTGATCGAGGCGAGCGTGGTCATGTACAGGCCGAGCACCAGCCAGTTCGCGTGGGTCACCGAGATGAGGTAGGCGCCGAGCACACCCGCCAGGCCACCTGCGAGCACCGCGGAGATCTCGCGGGCCATCGCGACGCCGAGGTAGCGGTGCCGGCTGCCGAACAGCTCCGGGAACATCGCGCACTGCGGGCCGAGCATCGTGTTGACACCCACGCCGATACCGATCGCGATGACCGCGATGGCGACGCCGTGGTTGCCCAGGGTCAGTGCCCACCACGCCGGGAGAGAGTAGAGCATCAGGAACACGGCGCCGGTGCGGTACACGATCCTGCGGCCGAACCGGTCCGAGAGCGCGCCGGTGTAGGGCACGGAGAAGATCCCGATCAGCGAGCCGACGCTGACGCCCCAGGCCAACAGGCCCTTGTCGGCATGCGCGGTGACCGTCACGAAGAACGACAGCGCGAGTGTCTGGAACATGTACGAGCCGCCGTTCTCCGCCATCCGCAGCCCCATGCCCACCAGGACGCCGGGGAAACCGGTGCGGAACAGCTCGTGGACCGGCCGGTGGGAGACCTGGTCCTGCTTCTCGAGCTCGACGAACGTGGGCGTCTCCCGCAGCCGCGTGCGCACGAGCAGGGCCAGCAGGATCAACACGAACGAGCACAGGAACGGGACCCGCCATCCCCAGCTCATGAGCTGACTCCTGGGTAGGAGGCTGATCCCGGAGAAGACCAGCGACGCCAGCAGGGTGCCGGCCTGGATGCCGATGAACGGCAGAGCCGAGAAGTAGCCGCGGCGCTCCACCGGGGCGTACTCGGCCATCAGGACCGTCGAACCGGCCTGTTCGGCGCCGGCGCCGAACCCCTGCAGCAGGCGTAGCACGACCAGCAGCACCGGGGCCCAGACGCCGGCGCTGTCGTAGGTGGGTAGCACGCCGATCAGGGTGGAGGAGCCGCCCATCAGCACGATGGTGATCACGAGGATCTTCTTGCGCCCGATCCGGTCGCCCAGGCGACCGAAGAACAAGCCGCCGAAAGGTCGCGCCGCGAAGCCCACGCCGAACGTCGCGAATGCGGCCACGGTCGCCAAGCCGGGGTTGCCCTTCGGGAAGAACAGGACGTTGAAGATCAGTGCCGTGGACAGCCCGTACAGCGCGAAGTCGAAGTATTCGAGGGCGCTGCCGATGCTGGAGGCCAGGGTCGCCCGCTGCAGGTTCTTGGCGTATTCCGGGTCCTGTACGGGTGCCGCGGAGCGTGTGTTCACTCGAGTGTCTCCTTTGACGCGTGACCACGATCACATCCCAGACAAGCTAGCATTTCTGCGAACAGCGTACAACTGGTTGAACAGTCGATCAGTGTCGATCGCCGCGGTCGCGCCACGGGTTGCGAAGGCGTGCGGCGACCTCGACCAGTGCGGTGCCGATGGCCGCGAGCCGTACGGCGTCGGCCTGGTCCGAGGGGATGGCGACGCCCATAGCCAGCGGCGGATCGCCGGGGGCCCACGCCGGCAGCGGTACGGCGACACCCGTGATGCCCAGCGTCGACCGCCCGGGGTCGATCGCGTGGCCGCCTCGGCGCGCCTGCGCGAGCCGCTCCCGGAGCGCGGGCAACGTCACCTCGCTGCCGTCGACCCCACTGCGTGCGGGTAGGACCGGGCTCAACAACGTCTCGAGTTCGTCGTCCGGCAACGCGGACAGCAGGGCGTTCCCCGTGGCGCTGAACACCGCGGGCAGGCGCGAACCCAACGGGGTGCCGAATCGATACGGCGCGCGCCCCTCGTGCCGCGCCAGGTACAGCGCGTCGGTCCCGTCGAGCATCGCGATCTGCACGACCTCGCGGTGCAGCGTGGGCGATGCGGCGACCAATCCGAAGAACTCGCGGACCTGGTTGAACTGCAGCGCGTACGCGCCGCCCAGTTCGGCCGTCCGGCGGCCCAGGGTGAAGCCGTCGGGCACCCGCCGGATCATCTCGCCGTCCTCGAGCGCCTGGCAGAGGTTGGCGCACGACGACTTCGCGATGTCGAGCCCCCGCGCCAACTCGCTCAGCGTCATCGGTGCGCCGTCGGTCTCGGCCAACAGGCCGAGGATCCCCAGCGCCCGGGTCACGGCGGGTGCGGGATCGCGGCCGGCGCGGTCGGTGTGTGAAGCGGCTGCGCCGCGCTCAAGGGGATCGTCGTCGGCTGCCGCC
>CAJCHX010000339.1 GCA_903970215.1 Acidobacteriaceae bacterium | reverse complement strand
CGGTCTACAAATGTTGACGCATGTGTCACCCGCGGTCCTCGATCTAGCGGACTGGTATGGACGAGATGGCCGCGAGCTGGAGGATCTAAGCGACTCGGAGTTGTATAGATCCATCGTCGCGACCCGGCATATTCAATATCGCGAATGGCCACGCGAAGAGCTGCAGATCTCGGCCTTGCCCGCTGCGGTCGCTCGGGCTGCGGTCGCGATTGACGAACGAACCCGATCGGGTTGGTTTGCCCAGAACTCACAGGCATTGAGCCGGAAGCAGTACACGTGGCGTTCGGACAAATCTCCGACCTGGCTACCGTTGGAGATGACGGCCGGCGGCGACAAGCCGACCGGGTTGTTATGGACGTCGTCACTGCTTCCAGACGGGACTACCGCGTGGGCACGCGGGGTACACGAGGTCATCGATGAGGACGCCGAACTATACGAGATCGACTACCAGATCGACGACGATAGGGTGTACGGCATAGATTCGCCGGGCGACTACGTTCGGCTTTGCACGAGGTATCCGCGGATGTTGGAATATTACGTCAACTCGGTGGACTGGCTCGCTGCGTCAGCGGACATCGATATCGTGCACCTCACCGCCCGTGGGTTGCTTACCGTTCAGGCGAACACGGTACCGAGCCCTATTGGCGCGGTGACGCTTCGCGGGTGGGATTCCGAATCGTCGGTGCTCCTCCGGCCGCTCGGCGCGGACGAATCGCTGCGCCCGGCGACCTTGCCGGCGGTCGACGCGGAAAGCGCGGCGGTAACGAGCGAATCGTCAGGCGAACGCTGTTGTTGACTTCGATATCGCCCGGGATGCTCGACGTGGTCGATCTCTATACGTGGCCTGGCCGATCGGTAGACGCTGAGTCCGATTCGGATTTGTATCGAACCATCGTCGGCACCCGCCACATCCAATGGCGCGAATGGCCGCGCGAGGAGATCCCGATTGCCGAACTCTCCAGCGCGCAGGTGGAGGTGGCCGTCGCCGTCGATCGGCGCATCCGGTCCGGGTGGTTCGAAGAGAACTCTCGAACGTTCGCTCGGCGGCAATACACGTGGCGCCCAGATTCGCCCCCGTACTCGCTCCACCTGGAGACGACGGACAATTTCGACAAGCCGAAAGGGTGCCTGTGGACCTCGTCGCTCCTATCGGACGGCACCACCGCGTGGGAGCGCGGTTGGCATGAAGTGTGGTGGGACGACGACGCCGACCTGTATCAGATCGACTACCGCGTCACCGATGACAAGGTGTTCACGATCGACTGTCCGGGCGACTACGTCCGGCTGTGCACGACATACCCGCGGACCCTCGATGACGGCACCAACTCGGTCGACTGGCATGCTGCTGCAGCCGATTTCGACGTCGTGCATCTCACCGCCCGGGGCCTGCTCAATGCCCAGGCGAATACCGTCTCCACCCCGCTGGGGCCGGTGATGTTGTGCGGGTGGGACTCCGAATCGTCGGTGCTCCTCCGACCGCTGCGCCCAGAAGAATCGCTACGGCCGTCGACCCTGCCGACCATCAGGTGAACAGTGAGGTCAGGGTGCCTCGGGACCTATCGGGCAGCCGCGTCCGCCGATACGATCTCGAGCATGACTCTCTCCGATGAGAAGACCATCTCCGTGACCACATTCCGCAAATCGGGCGACAAGATCGCCACACCCGTGTGGGTGGTGCCGGTCGACGGCGGCCGCCTCGGGTTCTGGACGTCGTCGGCCTCGGGCAAGGCCAAGCGACTGCGCCGCAATCCGGCCGTGGAGGTCACGCCGTGCAACCAGCGCGGTGTCCTGACTCCCGGTGCTCCGACGGTCGCCGGGACCGCCCAGCTGGTCTCCACCGGCGCCGAATTCGACGCGGTCAAGGCCGCGGTGAAGGCGAAGTACGGATTCATGGTGCCGGTCTCGAAGTTCTTCAACGACGTGGTCGCCACGGTCAAGCGGCGCAAGCAGCCCTACGGCGACACCGTCGTCGTCATCACCCTCGCGGACTGACGCGGGCCCCACCCCGATATCGACAGCTTGGACTTATAAGTTTAAGCTGTCGATATGTCGCAACCAACCACGGGAGAACTGGCGTCGGCGCTCCGGGTGAGCGTCGCGCAACTGCGGCGGCGACTGCGGGCCGCCGCCACCGACGGCGCGCTGCCGCTGCCCGAGCTCACTGCTCTGGTCCGGATCGACAAGCTCGGCCCCATGACGTCGGCCGACCTGGCCCGGATCGAGCAGATCAGTCCGCAGTCGATGGGCGCCACGGTGCGTTCACTGCAAGACCAGGGTTTCCTCGCGCGGACCGCGGACTCGACGGACGGCCGACGGGTGCTGTTGTCGCTGACCGCCGACGGTGCCGCGGCCGTCGCGGCCGAGCGCGCGGTGCGCAATCGGCACCTGACCCGGGCGATCGAGACGCTCACCCCGGAGGAGCGTGACCTCCTCGCCCGCGCGGTGCCGCTGCTCGAGCGCGTTGCGGAGGAACTGTGAGGGCCGCGTCGACCGTCGACGGTGCAACTTCGGAGGCGCCCGTCGGAGATCGATACCGCTGGATCGCGCTCGCCAATACGACCGCGGCCATGTTCATGTCGGCACTCGACGGCTCGATCGTCCTGATCTCGTTGCCCGCGATCTTCCGGGGAATCCATCTGGACCCCTTGCTGCCCGGCAACGTCGGGTACCTGTTGTGGATGATCATGGGATACCGCCTCGTGCAAGCGGTGTTCGTGGTGACCGTGGGCCGGTTGGGGGACATGTTCGGCCGCGTCCGGATCTACAACGCCGGCTTCGCTGTCTTCACGGTGGCGTCGATCCTGTTGTCGTTCGACCCCTTTCAGGGCGCGGGCGGGGCCGACTGGTTGATCGGCTGGCGCGTTCTGCAGGCGCTCGGCGGGTCGATGCTGATGGCCAACTCCGCCGCCATCCTCACGGACGCCTTCCCCGTGGACAGGCGTGGATTCGCGCTGGGCGTCAACCAGATCGCTGGTCTGGCAGGTCAATTCATCGGGCTCGTGGCCGGCGGGCTGCTGACGATCTGGGATTGGCGCGCCGTGTTCTGGGTGAACGTGCCGGTGGGAGTGTTCGCCACCATCTGGGCATACCGCAACCTGCGCGAGACGGGCATTCGCAAGCCGGGGCGGATCGACTGGTGGGGCAACGTGACTTTCGCCGTAGGGCTGAGCGCTGTCCTCATCGGCATCACCGAGGGCATCCACCCGTACTCCGGGCACTCGATGGGATGGACCAACCCGCTGGTGATCGCCGAACTGGTCGGCGGCGCCGTGTTGTTGGTGGCCTTCGCGATCATCGAAACCCGCGTCGCCGAGCCCATGTTCCAACTCGGGCTGTTCAAGATCCGCGAATTCGCCGCCGGTAACCTGGCCGGATTCCTCACTCGGCTCGCGCAAGGCGGGCTGCAGTTCGTCCTCATCATCTGGCTGCAGGGGATCTGGCTGCCGCTGCACGGCTACGACTATGCCGATACCCCGCTGTGGGCGGGCATCTTCCTGCTGCCGCTGACGGTCGGGTTCCTAGTTGCGGGGCCGATATCGGGAACCTTGTCAGACCGGTTCGGAAGTCGCCGGTTCGCCACGGCCGGCGCCCTGGTGTTCGCGGCCAGCTTCGTGGGGCTCATGCTGCTGCCGATCGACTTCCCGTATTGGCTGTTCGCAATCCTGGTGGCGCTCAACGGCGTCGGTGTCGGGATGTTCAGCTCGCCGAACTCGTCGTCGATCATGTCCAGCGTGCCCGCGTCGCAGCGCGGTGCGGCGTCCGGGATGAGGTCGACGTTCCAGAACACCGGCACGTCGTTGTCGATCGGCGTGTTCTTCTCGCTCATGGTCGCGGGGCTCGCGAGTTCGCTCCCGCACACGCTGACGACGGGCCTCGAACAACACGGCGTCCCGACCGGCGTTGCACACCAGATCGGGGCGCTGCCGCCGGTGTCATCGCTGTTCGCTGCCATCCTGGGAGTCAACCCCGTCCGCGAGTTGCTCGCCCCGACAGGCGCTCTCGCCCACATGTCTTCGGCGAACCAGGCGACGCTCACGGGCCACACGTTCTTCCCCACCATCGTGTCGGCGCCGTTCCACACCGGTCTCGTGGTGGTGTTCGGTGCGTCCGCAGTGCTGGGGTTGATCGCCGCGATCGCGTCGATGACGCGGGGCGGGCCGCAATGCGACTGACGCGCCTGCGGGTGATGGCATCCTTCGGTGCGGGACGGCTTCCAGCGCAGGGGAATTCCCTCCCGGCGGTACCGGGAGGGAATGTGGACAGGACGTTGGTGGTCAGCGGCTATCAGCAGCCCCACCAGCCGGGGTGCCACCAGCCGCCACCCCACCAGCCGGGGTGCCAGCCCCACGGGCCCCAGTAACCGGGGTGCCAGCCGCCACCCCAGTAGCCGGGATGCCAGTGCCACCAGCAGCCGCCGCCGCCACCGGGGCCCGGCCACATGGGATGGAGCGAAGCGGCGCTCGCCGCGGAGTCACCGAACACGAACACGAACACCGAGAGGGTCAGTACCCCGACGGCCAGAGCAATTGTTTTCTTCATGCCTGGGGTATCGTTGGGTCCTCGCTGTGCGTGACGGCGAAATGCGCCATATCGGGCATGCGGGCGGACATTGATATTTTTCTGAGCGGGTGCAGCTTCGTTGACCGTTGTCACGAACCAGCAATGATCCGCGCGCGCAATGCAAGGAGTAGCACTCAGGCCGAGCCTCGGTGTGTTCTGCGCGACAGTCCTCGCGGCCGGAGGCCAAGGGCCACACTCGATTAGCGCATCGACAGCGCCGAGCCGTACTGTTTGCCGGTGGCCTCCCCAGACGACGCACCCATCAGCGCGTGGCGCCTGTCCGACGAGCATCCGGTCGCCTTCCACGAAGCTCTCGAGGTGTGGACGTCCGCTGCGCACGACGTGCTGGCCGAGGCTGCGCGCCGGTACGGCGCCTTTGTCACCCAGGCCGAGTTGGCGGCTCGGATCCAGGCGGACACCGGGATCAAGGCCGGCGGTCCGGTCCGTACCTGGATCGACGACCTGCTCGCCGGGGTCACCGAACTGTGCCACGAGGCCGGCGAGCCTCCGCTCGCCGCGATGTGCGTCCGGCTCGACCAGTCCGTCGGCGATGCCTATGTCCAGGTGCTGCAGGTCGCGGGCCTGCCGCGCCCCGACGACCTCGACATGCACGCCGCTGTCGCGCGGTTCCAGTGCTATCAGCACTTCGGAGCAGCACTGCCAGAGGGTGCCGGTCCGGAACTCACCCCAGGCGTCGCGGAGCGGCGGCGCGGAAGGGCGACGGCCAAGGTGCCGACCGGTCCCAAGACCGCTCGGCCGCGTGCCGCAGCGCGCGCCGCGACGCCGCGTACTACGACGCCCAAGGCCGCGAAACCGAAGGCTCAGGCCAAGCCCGAGCCGCGTCCCCCCAAGCTCTGCCCGAACTGCTTCACCGAGTTGTCCGCGAGAGGTACCTGCGGTTACTGCTGGTAACCCGTGAGGCTCTCCCTGGGCGCGGCGTCAGGTTCCGCTCGGCACGGCCTCGGGCGCCGCGGCAGCGCGGCGCACCCGCGGAACCATCGCGCACATCACTGCCCCGCACACGCATAGGGTCGCCGCGGTGTAGAACGCGGGGTCGTAGCTGCCGAGGGCGTCCCGTAGATAACCCGCTCCCGTCGCTGCGAAAGATGCGCCCACCTGGTGGGCGGCGAACAACCATCCGAACACGACGGCCGCCCGGTCCCCGAAGTGTTCGCGGCACAGTGCGATCGTGGGCGGCACCGTCGCCACCCAGTCGAGCCCGTAGAACAGAATGAACACCCACAGACTCGGCGTCACGTGCCCGCGCAGCAGCGAGGGCAGCAGCGTCAGCGCAGCGCCCCGGCCCACGTAATAGACCACCAGGAGCACCCGGGAATCGATCCGATCCGTCAGCCAGCCGGAGGCGATGGTCCCAGCTACGTCGAACACCCCGATCAGCGCGAGCAGGCTGGCGCCCGTCGTGGCGGGCATCCCGCGATCACCCGCGGCTGGGATGAAGTGGGTCTGCAGTAATCCGTTGGTCGACGCGCCGCACACCGCGAAGCTCCACGCGAGTAACCAGAACGCGGGGCTCCGCGCCGCCGAGCGAAGCTCTGTGAGCGCCGCACGCGCCGCGCCGCCGGTGTACGCGGGGCGGGGCACCACCTCGTCGGCGCCGTACG
>CAJCHX010000338.1 GCA_903970215.1 Acidobacteriaceae bacterium | reverse complement strand
GACGTGTGCTCTTCCGATCTGTGCTCGTCTCCTCCCACCTGCTCGCGGAGCTGGAACGCACCGCCGACCACATCGTGCTGATCGACCGCGGACGGATCGTCGTCGACGAGCCGCTGTCGGAGCTGCTCGACCGGCATGCAGCCGAGGGTTCGCCCGTCGCGGCAGGCCAGCACCGCCGCGCCGAGGCGGCGCCGACCACCCTCGAGGACGTCTACTTCACCCTCACCGAGCAGGACCCGGAGGGCGGCAGTGTCGCCGCTCAGAGGTCTGAGCCCGACGATGCTGCAACCCAGCCCGTCACGGGGTCCCGGTTCTTCCGCGCCGTGCATGCCGAGCTGCTCAAGGCCTGGACGTCTCCCGCGCTGCGCGTGCTGGCGATCGCCATCACTGTCGTCACGTTGGGGGCTGCGCTCCTGGTCGGTGTGTTCGGAGCCGGGATCGGTCACCCCACGGTCGACACGGCACTGTACGGATTCGCACTCCTCGGCGGTGCCTTGACTGCGGCGGCTGGCTCGCTGCTGCACACGACCGACCACGACGCCGGCACCATCTGGCTCACCCGCCTCGTATTCCCACGCCCCGCGCTGACTTACGCGGCGAAAGCGCTGGTGGCTGCGGTTTTCGTGCTGGTCGGAGTCGCGGTGCTGACAATCGGCGCTGTAGGCCTGGCGATCCTGGCAAGCCACAACGCCGACCCCACCGCCGCCGTGTCTGCGCCAGGGTCGGAGGTCGCGCGGCTGGCGTGGACGGTCCCCGTCGTCGCGGTGCTTCTTGCCCTGATCGGGCTTGCGGTGGGGACCGCGCTGCGCACCAGTGCCGCGGCCGTCACCGCTGTGCTCGGCTGGTGGTATGTGGTCGAGTCGGCCGTTGTACCGGCCATCCCCGACGTCGGGCGCACGGTCGCGGCCTGGCTACCGGTGACCAACGCCGAGTACGCAATGGTCGGCGTGCGGGTCGGGGCGATCACGTGGTCGCCCACCGCAGCGATTGGGATTGTGGCGGGGTGGGCGGCGGTGTTGACGGCGGTGGCGCTGTGGCGGCTCTGCCGCTGACTTGCCTCCTCCGCCCACGACCCCATCGAGTGTGCCGATTTGTACGGCCAAGGCCGATTTCCGTACAAATCTGCACGCTCGACAGCCTCAGCGTTCTGCCATTCGGTTAGTCTGCCGACGCAGATGCTGAGGCAACAGGGA
Source organism: Acidobacteriaceae bacterium (assembly GCA_903970215.1). Taxonomy (GTDB): domain Bacteria; phylum Actinomycetota; class Actinomycetes; order Mycobacteriales; family Mycobacteriaceae; genus Tsukamurella. Next base: position 4,203 of record CAJCHX010000338.1, on the reverse strand, counting down.
GACCCATGTTCGATGCGGCAACCGACGAACGACTACGTCGGGAAGCAATGCAGTTCCTCGCAATTCACAGCAACGACCACCAAGATCAGATCGATAACGATCAGCTGATCGAGGACTCGGCCTTCGACGGCCAGCCGTTCCAACTGACAAACCCCGGTGGCCGTGGTGGCCGCAAGCAGGCGGTGTTGCCCACTACGCAGTCCATTCTTACGCGCGACCACCCACGACATCAGAACGTGCGTAGCACCACCCGAACCAATCGCAATCTGCTCACCGCACCGTCTGCAAGGAATAGGAGTGCGCAATGACGGGGGCCTACATTCCGCACCTCGTGGTCGGGGCAGTCATAGTCGACGACCTCGCAACGCCAACCCGAGTCCTCGCAGCTCGCCGTACTCATCCCGCGACACTCGCGGGAATGTGGGAATTTCCTGGCGGCAAGGTCGAACGCGACGAGTCTCCGCACCAGGCACTCATCCGCGAGATCCGCGAGGAGCTCGGGGTCGCAATCGAGGTCGGGACCGAGCTCAGTCATCCCGACGGCACTTGGCCGATATCTGACGCTTATGCCCTGCGCCTCTACTTCGCGACCGTGACGGCAGGAACCCTCACGCCTATCGATTCCCACGACGAGCTGCGATGGTTGTCACCGCGCGATCTTCACACTGTGAACTGGCTTCCCTCCGACGCCAACGCGATTGCGGCGCTACGAATACAGCTATTCAAGGCTATAAACACACGGTAGGTCCGAAACCGGCGATTTCGATGGTCCGGCAATACGACTGATCGAGTACGAGCATGGCACGAACCGCGAATCGTGAGCGCCGCGAATAGACTGGCATCCGCTTCGGTCGAAGCCCATTAACCACAAGAGCATTAGGGCACCGATCCGGGGCCGATCTACCTATATCGGAATTACCAACACTAATCGGAATTATCCGATTAGTGGCGTCTCGGCTAAATTCTCATCTCGGCTGAAAGTCAACTCTGCTGAAAGCACGCGTTCGGTGGCGTAGCGTCCCAACAGAAGCAATCAAGGCCAGGCCGTTCGCCGAACACTCACCGATCGTTTCAGCCTACGAAGCGCACGCCAACCATCGAGTACTTCATCGCGCTAGGGGTCTTGCCCTGCAACCTAAAAGAGGAGGAACCTGCGTGCAAGCGTGGTCGTTCCTCTCCGTGTCCGGCGAGCGTAGCTGGCAGAGCAACGATGGTTACGATGATGAGCTCGGCGAGGTGTACAGGTACGACAGTGCGGTCGGCAACCATAAGCAGGTCAACGTCGGCGACGTCGTCGTACTGTGGGACTCGGACCTGGTTCTGGGCGTGTCGAGGATCGAACGGATCGACTCCGAATCGAGCACGAAACTTCGTTCGCGCTGTCCCAAATGTGACCGTACCGGCATCGAGTATCGAAAGTTAGCCGGCGAGTTCACTTGCACACATCCGCGATGCAGAGCGCGATTCGCGGAGCCGGTCAAAAAACTTGAGCCGGTGACCGCATATCACGCGATGTACGCCTCGAGATGGACTGCGCTCGATGGCGCTGTCCCGAGGGACGCGTTCGATGCCTTACTCGTCGGCGGTCCCCAGAGCTCCATTCGCAAATGTGACCTGCCAGGCCTCACGCAATTACTCGCAACAAAATGCGCCGCGATCCCAGCTGATCCTCTGTCCACGTCAGCTACATCGATCACCGGAGGTTTCCGTGCCGCGCAGGTACGCGCTCGGATCGGTCAAGACGAATTTCGAGTCGAGCTACTTCAGAAGTACGGATTGGCCTGTGCGATCACCGGCGCATGCCCAGCTGAGGTTATCGAGGCCGCGCATATCATCCGCTATGCGGACCACGGTATGCACGATGTCGCCAATGGGCTGCTGCTCCGCGCAGATATCCACCGACTATTCGATCGCAACCTTCTGACTATTAACCCGACAGCGAGAACTGTCGAAATCTCGCCCAATTTGTCCGCCCACCCTATATACAGCAAGTTGATGGGCCTGCCGCTAACCCAGCACCCCAGCACCGATTCACTCGCCCACCACTACGAGCTCACCCGTCGTGAGTGGTAGGCGGTGCGGCACTCAGACACGGGTGACCAGCTCGCGGTTGTGGTAACTGGGTGAACCATCGTCGTACCTCCTGCCTGGGTGGATCGATCCACCCGCAACCTGCCCAAATCCCCATAGCACCCGGCCCGGAACCACACGACCCCATAGGATTCCCCCCGTGAGCCCACGGATATCCCCCCAGATCGCCCGCTCCTGGCTGCTCGTGCCGGCCTCCCACCCCGAACTGTTCGCGACGGCCCAGAAGAGCGAAGCCGACGCCATCATCATCGACATGGAAGATGCGGTCGCCGCGAACGACAAGGAGCAGGCCCGCAAGGACACCGTCGACTGGCTGACCAGCGGCCACCGCGCCTGGGTGCGCATCAACGACGCTTCCAGCGACTTCTGGAGCGACGACTGCGCCGCGCTCAAGAAGGTGGATGGACTCGAAGGGGTGATGCTCGCCAAGTCCGAGTCGACGAGCCACATCGACGATACGGCCGACCGCCTGCCCGAGGCCACCCGCATCCTCGCGCTGGTCGAGACCGCTCGTGGCCTGCAGAACGTCGCGCAGATCGCACACGCACCGGCCACCTTTCGCATCGCCTTCGGCACCGGAGACTTCAAGCGCGACACCGCCACCGGCGATGACCCGGTGGCGCTGCTGTACGCCCGCTCACAGCTGGTGATCGCGTCGCGTGCCGCACGGCTGCCCGCCCCCATCGACGGTCCGACGCTCAACATCGCTGTCCTGCCTGCGGGAACGGCACACGCGAAGGAGATGGGTATGTCCGGCAAGCTCTGTCTGACGCACGAGCATGCCGCGATCATCAACGAGGGCCTCAGCCCGAGCCACAAGGACATCGCCTGGGCGCGCGGCTTCATCACCGCGTTCGAGGCGTCCGGCGGCAAGATCACCGACGGCTCGGACCTGCCTCGCCTGGCTCGCGCGCAGAAGATCGTGCACCAGGCCGAGTACTTCGGCATCGACGTCCCGGCGGCCGAGGTCAGCGCCAGCGGCTACTGACCGACCCAAGCACCCAACTACCCCGCCAATTCCTGCCCCCGCATGCGCTGCGAGATCACCTGCGTGATCCCGTCCCCCCGCATGGATACGCCGTACAGCGCGTCGGCGACCTCCATCGTCGGCTTCTGGTGCGTGATCACGATCAACTGCGACTTGTCGCGCAGTTGCTCGAACAGCGAGATCAGCCGGCGCAGGTTGGTGTCGTCCAACGCGGCCTCCACCTCGTCCATGATGTAGAACGGCGACGGCCGGGCGCGGAAGATCGCCACCAGCATCGCGATCGCCGTCAGCGACTTCTCACCACCGGACAGCAGCGACAGCCGCTTGACCTTCTTCCCAGGTGGCCGCGCCTCCACGTCGATACCCGTCGCCAACATGTCGGACGGATCGGTCAGCACCAGGCGGCCCTCGCCGCCGGGGAACAACGTGGCGAACACCTCGACGAACTCGCGCTCCACGTCGGCGTACGCCTCGGTGAACACCTGCAGGATCTTGGTGTCCACCTCGTCGACCACGTCCAGAAGGTCCTTGCGAGCACGCTTGACGTCCTCGAGCTGCGTGGATAGGAAGTTGTACCGCTCCTCGAGCGCCGCGAACTCCTCCAGCGCAAGCGGATTCACCCGTCCGAGCGTGGCGAGATCCTTCTCCGCGGCCTTCAGCCGCCGCATCTGCATAGCGCGGTCGTAGGGCAGCGGCGCGGGTGCCACCACCTGCTCCCCCCGCTCGCGGGCAGCCTCATACTCGGCCATCTCCAACGCCGACGGCGGTAGCGGCACTTCGGGACCGTATTCGAGGATCAAATCGTCGGGCGCGATGCCGTGCGCCTCGAGGATCTGCTCCTCGAGCTGCTCGATCCGCATCGCGGCCTGCGCCTTGGCCACCTCGTCGCGGTGCACGGCGTCGGTCAGCTGCGCCAGCCGCGCGGACAGCGACGACGCCTGCTGGCGCGCCACATCCAGCGCCGCCCCGCGGTCGGCCCGGTCGGCCTCCAGCGCGTCCCGATGCGCCGACGCCCGCGCCACAGCCACGTCCAGCCGCGCGGCAACGGCAGCAGCACCGTCGGCGCAGGCGCGGGCCACGTCGGCCGCGGCTCGCCGCGTTGCGGCGGCCCGCTCCGCGCGTTC
>CAJCHX010000337.1 GCA_903970215.1 Acidobacteriaceae bacterium | reverse complement strand
CACCGAGACGCCGACTCCCACCGACACGGACACCGAGCCCCCCGTGACGGGTGACGAACCGACCACCACCGAGCCTCCGCGCGGCATCTTCGGCATTCCTCTGCCTGGGCTGTTCGGCGGAGAGGGCAATAACCAATGACGCCACCCCGTCGCATATCCGATCGTTACGAGCTGGGCGATACGCTCGGCTTCGGTGGCATGTCGGAGGTCCACCTGGCTCGAGACACCCGGCTGTCGCGGGATGTAGCGATCAAGATCCTGCGTGCCGACCTGGCCCGGGACCCCAGCTTCTATCTCCGGTTCCGCCGCGAGGCACAGAATGCGGCCTCGCTCAACCACCCGACCATCGTTCAGGTCTATGACACGGGCGAGGCGGAGACGTCGACCGGGCCGCTGCCGTACATCGTGATGGAGTACGTCGAAGGCGAGACGCTGCGCGACGTGCTTCGCCGAGACGGCCAGATCGCGCCCCGAACCGCGATGACGTGGATGGCCGACGTATGCGCAGCGCTCGACTTCTCGCACAAGAACGGCATCGTGCACCGCGACATGAAGCCCGCGAACGTGATGCTGAGCAAGGCGGGCGAGATCAAGGTGATGGACTTCGGCATCGCCCGCGCGATGAGCGACCCGTCGGCGTCGATGACCCAGACCGCCGCGGTGATCGGCACCGCGCAGTACCTGTCGCCGGAACAGGCCCGCGGCGAGGCCGTGGACGCTCGGTCGGACGTGTACGCAGCCGGATGTGTGTTGTTCGAGCTGCTCACGGGTGAGCCGCCGTTCACCGGCGACTCGCCGGTGTCGGTCGCGTATCAGCACGTCAGGGAGGATCCGCGCACGCCGTCATCCGTGCTCTCGACGGTGCCGCCCAAACTGGACTCGATCGTCCTCAAGGCGATCAGCAAGAACCCCGCCAATCGCTACCAGAGCGCGGGCGAGATGCGGCAGGACCTGATCCGGGTGCTTGCGGGCCGCAAACCCGAGGCGCCCATGATCATGACGGACGCCGACCGCGATTCGATGCTCGGCGACGGTCGCCAGCGCACCGGCCGCGCGACGCCCGCGCACGTCGGCGTCGCGGGCGCCGACGGCGGAGGGCAGCCACCTGACGAGTCCGGTGGTGCGGGGGCCGACGGTGCGGGCCGCCGACGCAGGCAGCCGGACCGCGAGGGCCGGGTCAGCAAGTGGATCCTCGGCGTCGCAGCGGCGGTGATCGCGATCATCCTGGTGGTCGGCACCGCCCTATACCTGACCCGAGGCAACAGCCAGGTGCCGCAGGTGGCGGTGCCGTCGGAGATCGGCCAGTCGGCGAGCGACGCACAGGTGGCGCTCACCCGGCTCGGATTCCAGGTGCAGATCAACCGGATCAACGACAACGTGGTGCCGGTCGATCACGTGATCTCGTCGACGCCGAGCCCGGGGGCGCAGGCCACGAAGGGGCGCACGGTGATCCTGCAGGTGTCGCTGGGCCCCAAGATCGCACCCGTGCCGAATGTCGCAGGCAAATCAGTGCAGGTCGCGACAGCCACGTTGACCGCGGCCGGCTTCACCGTCAGCAAGAACGTGACGCGAGTTCCATCAGCCACCGTGCCGTCGGGCTCCGTCGTCTCCACCACACCCGCCGCGAACGCCGATACGCCGCAGAACCAGCCGATCACCCTCTCCGTGAGCACGGGGCCGCAGCAGGTGCGCGTGCCCGACGTCACCAACCAGCAGGTCGGTCAGGCGCAGGCCAACCTCCAGGGACTCGGATTCGTGGTGACCGTCCAACAGGTGGACAGCAACGCGCCGGCCGGCACCGTGGTCGCGCAGAGCCCGGTAGGCGGCTCGAACGCGCCCAAGGGCACCACGGTGACCCTGCAGGTGGCCCGGGTCAACCGGATCGCGATGCCCAACCTGATCAACCTCGACCTCAATGCGGCCAAGGCGGCCCTGCTCTCCGCGGGGTTCATGGGGATCATCGATGTCGACGGCTCGGTGAAGTCGAACCTGCCATGGACCGACAACAAGGTGTGGCAGCAGAGCCCGGCGCCCGGCAGTCAGGTCGACTCCAACGGCACCGTCCTACTGCGCTACTGGGCGCCGCGGTCCTAACGGCCCTCAGGCCAGCGCCGCGGCGACCTCGTGCTCGAGCTGCGCGACCAGCGCCTCGTCGAATGGTGCGCCGCACACCGTGAGCCAGTTCGCCAGCATCCGATGACCGCCCTGCGTGAGGACGGATTCGGGGTGGAACTGCACCCCGTGGATCGGCAGTTCGCGGTGCCGCAGCGCCATCACCACGCCGGACTCGGTGCGACCGGTCACTTCGAGCTCGTCGGGGATGGTGGGCTCGAGGACGGTCAGCGAGTGGTACCGCGTGGCCGTGAACGGGTCCGGGAGTCCCGCGAGAACGCCGTGACCGTTGTGGTGCACCAGCGACGTCTTGCCGTGCAGCAACTCCGGCGCCCGCTCGACGGTGCCGCCGAACACCGCTCCGATGGCCTGGTGACCGAGGCACACACCTAGCAGCGGTGTCCGGGTGTCTCGGGCGGCCGCGACCATGGGCATCGTCTGACCTGCGCGCTGCGGCGTCCCCGGGCCGGGGCTGAGCAACACACCGGCGTAGTCCCGCGCGGCAGCGGCTGGATCGTCGAGGCGCGGATCGTCGTTGCGCCACACGTCCGCGCCCACGCCGAGTTGACCCAGGTACTGGACCAGGTTGAACACGAAGCTGTCATAGTTGTCGACGACCAGGATCCGCACGCGTCTAAGAGTACGTGCCCACGGACGGCCGACGTTTCGCACGCCGCGCGAGCTGAGTTACCCTGGCGGACGAAAGCAGATCCCGCGCGAAGGAAACCATGCCGAAGTCCAAGGTCCGGAAGAAGACCGACTACACCATCAACGCGTCGTCCACGTCGCGCACGCCGGTCAAGGTCAGTGCGCCGTCGGGCCGGTGGTTCGTGGCCCTGTTCCTCGGATTCATGCTCGCCGGCTTGGCGTGGCTGCTGGTGTATTACCTGGGTGCCGACGAAGACGGCCTGGGCGCACCGGGCCGCGCGCTCGCATTCATGGTGAACCTCGGCGCCTGGAACTTCGTGATCGGCTTCGGCCTCATGATCGTCGGCCTGCTCATGACGATGTGGTGGAAATAGACCCCGAACTGGGGAATCACATGGGTGTAAGAGTTATCCCCATTGTGTATGAAGCCTGTGGATAACGCCGCTAGCGAGCCGATCGGGCCGCGGCAGTGGACAACACCGGCCGCCACCGGCGTCGGCCTTCTGATCGGCGCCGCCGCATTGGCAGCGGCTGCCGGATGGGCGTTGCGCACCGACGCCGGCGGACCCGGCGTCCTGCTCTTGATTCTTGCGACGCTCGGCGTCGCCTGGTTCGGCGGTACGGGCCTGGCTGTGCGACCTCGGCTCCTCGCCGACGACGCCGGCGTCACCGTCCGCGGAGTTGTCGGGGCACGGACCCTGCCCTGGGATGGGCTACGCGTCAGCGCACGTCGCACCCGGCACCTCGGCCGCGAGTCGGTCGCCCTCGAACTGGACGACGGCCACCGGCTGACCGTGCTCGGGCGTTGGGAGCTGGGCGCACCGCCGTCCGCCGTCGCGGATGAGCTCGAAGCGATGCGCCCGGCCCGCGGCCGCTAGTCGATCGTGATCGAGTTGATGGTCACCTCGGTGACCGGTCGATCTGCGCGATCGGTCGATGCCCCGGCGATCTTGTCCACGACCCGCTTGCTCGCCTCGTCCTCGACCTCACCGAAGATCGTGTGCCGGTTGTTCAGGTGCGGCGTCTTGCCGACCGTGATGAAGAACTGTGAGCCGTTGGTGGCGGGCCGGCCGATGTTGGCCATCGCCAGGAGGTACGGGTGGTCGAACTTGAGCTCGGGGTGGAACTCGTCCTTGAAGTTGTAGCCCGGACCGCCGGTGCCGGTACCCGTAGGGTCGCCGCCCTGGATCATGAAACCGTCGATCACACGGTGGAAGATGGAGCCGTCATAGAACGGACCTGTGGCCTGGCCCGCGGCGTTCTTGGCGCTGTACTCCTTGGTGCCTTGCGCCAGCCCTACGAAGTTCTCCACCGTCGCCGGAGCGTGATTGCCGAAGAGGGCGATCTTGATGTCGCCTTCCGAGGTATGGAGTGTCGCGTGGGCGGTAGCGTTGTTGTTAGTCACGCGGTCATTGTGCCACCGACCGACCGACGCATCTGTTCGTTCCACCGCCGTTTGTGCGCTCGAAAGGACCTCTTAAGCCGATGACCAGCACGATCTCGATCAGCGACAGCGTCCACGCCACCACCCGCCCCACCGATCTGCAACGCATCGGGACCGGCGTGCGCCAGACGGTGTCCGGCCCGACGAACATCGCTCGCGGCGCCGCCGGGATCGGATTGAAAGCCGTCGGCGGGGTGGGTGGCGCGGTGCGGCTGGCCGCCGGTGCGGCGGCTCGGCGTTGCTCCG
>CAJCHX010000336.1 GCA_903970215.1 Acidobacteriaceae bacterium | reverse complement strand
CCACAGAACCACGTTCGTGGTCAGAAAAGTGACCGAGACCGCGACGAGAACCGCAGGAATGGGGTTGAGAACGATTCCGGCCAACCCGCCGACAATGCAGCAGAACGCCACGTACACGAGCCCGGTGATTATCGGCGCCACCGTGGCCGTGCCGTCCGTCGCGGTGCGTGACGTCTCGAGCGCCAGTGGGGTGAAGCCTGCGATGTAACCCGCGGTCGTACCCGCCGCGACCAGGAGAAGCGGCCTGACGGCTTGCCGCATACCTGACCGCGGCGCTATCGCGGCGGTGAGAAGGCTCGCCGGTCGGTACAACCTGGAGGTGGACAGCGCAGCGGTAGCGGCGCAGATCGGCGCGACGAACGTCAGCTTCTCGCGGAACGCGGCAGAGACCACGATCCACTCCTGATACGGCGCCGCCCGCAGGCCCGCGGTTCCCGCGAACGCCACGAGCCCCACCATAACGGCGCCAACACCGGCGGTGACAACGTTGATCGGCGTCAGACCCACGCGGCTGGCGACGCGCCCGAAGTGGGTCCTCATTCGAGAGTTCCTCGTTCGCGCATCAATCCGCGGTAGGCATTCTCGAACGCGTCTCCATATGGGCTCGGGGCGTAGTCGGGAATCTGCTTGGTGAACTCGTGGAGCGGCCCCGTGTACATCAACCTTCCCGCATGCAGTATTGCTACAGAATCAGCGATGTAGCGGAGGTCCTCGATCAAGTGCGTACTGAGAATCACCGTCCGAGTGCGGCCGAGCCGGTGAAGGATCTCCCGAATCTCGATTCGCGTGGCCGGGTCCAGCCCCACCGTCGGCTCATCGAGAATCAGAATCCGTGGGTCGGCGATGAGACCACAAGCGAGCGCAACGCGTTGGCGCTGGCCACCAGATAAACGCCCCACACGCCACCCGATCAGGGCCTCGAGGTTCAGCTCATCGATCACACGGTCGACCGCGGCGTCCAGGCGGGCCGAGGGGGTTCGATGTAACCACGCGAGGTAACTCAGCGTGTCTGCAACAGTCAGCGTCTCTTCCAAGGTGTATTGCTGCGGAACGAACGAGATGTACGAGCTCCGAACGACGTCGTGCCGGGTCACGGTGCTCCCGTCCTCGTCCGCCACCGAAATCGTTCCGCCGGTCGGCCTGGTGAGGTGCGCGCAGATGGACAGCAACGTCGTTTTGCCACTGCCATTGGCACCGATCAGTCCCGTGACCCCGCGACCGACGGTCCAATCGACGCCGTGCAGCACCCTCGGGCCATGCCCACGCCATGACGGATACGCATACTCGATGCCGCTCAACAGCAGTCGAGCTCGGGTGTCCTGGTCACGCATACACATCCTCACCGTTGACGACGGGGTGGGCGCGCCCATCTCCGAGATCAGCAGAAGCCCGCCGGATCGCCTGAAAACCGACCGTGGCTCCAGGACATATGCCCCTATATGGACATATAGTGCCATAACATCGTTGCGTACCGGCCCCACCGTGCGGGTCGAGGGTGGCGCGCTGGCACGCTCGTCCCGGGGTCCGCGTGTCCGCCCAGAGGACACACCGACTAGCGGATCATCGGCGTCAGGATCCCTGACCAGCAGAGGCCGACCGAGGCTCTCGGTGATCGGTCGCCTCGCTGGTCCCGAACGTCTGGGTGCCCAAGACCGCCAACAGTCGCAATTTCTCGGCGTCCTCGGAGTGCGGAGGCGCCGTGAGCACCAACAGTGCCTGCGACTGGTCCTCGGTGAACAGCGCCTGGCAGTCGACCTCGATGGCACCGATCTCGGGATGCAGCAGCACCTTGTGGTCGGCGAATCGCACCGCCACCTCGTGCCGCGCCCACAGCTGACGGAACTCGTCGCTGCGCCCTTGGAGGTCGTCGGCGATGTCGCCGGCCACCGAGCGCGGGCCGAGCGCGCCGAGCGCCGCACGCAGGGAGGCCACCAGGGCTCGGCTCTGGCGCGCGTGGTCGTCGGTCGGGTAGCGGCGCCGTTCGGTGTCCGGGTGCGCGAACCAGCGGTAGATCTCGCTGCGATCGCGCCCGACGAAGCCGGTGACGTCGCCGAACAGCGCGCGAGCGGGCTGGTTCTGCACGAGTGTCTCGCCGATCGCCGAGAGGATCAGGGCCGGGGTGTCGGACAGCCGGTCCAACACCCGAAGTAACGCCGGAGCCACATGCGTGTCGGCCACGGCCCGATCGGGCGCACTGTGCCCCGACAGCCGAAACAGGTAGTCGCGTTCGTCGGCGGATAAGCGCAAGGCTCGGGCGAGGGCAGCGAGCATCTGCGTCGACGGTTGCGGCCCACGCCGTTGTTCGAGCCGCGCGTAGTAATCGGTAGACATGGCCGCGAGCTGCGCGACCTCCTCACGGCGCAGCCCCGGCGTACGGCGGCGTGCGCCCGCGGACAGCCCGACGTCCGCCGGCGTCAGTGCTTCGCGGTGGCGGCGCAGAAAATCGGCGAGAGCGGGCCTGTCCATCGCCCCATCTTGGCGGTGCGCGGCGATGGCAGCCAGGGATCGGCGGTCCCTGGAAGTCCGGTCTCTGGATCGGATCGTGGGAGGGTCGCAGGCTGGTCCCATGCAGATCACCGGAAAGACCGTCTTCATCCCCGGCGCGACCAGTGGTATCGGCCTCGCCCTCGCGCTTCGCCTGTACGAGCGGGGTAACACCGTCATCGTCGGCGGCCGACGCCAGGAACTCCTCGACCGGATCACGGCCGCGCACCCCGGCATCGTCGGAGTGCGGATCGACACCGCCGAGCCCGACAGCATCACCGCCGCTGCGGCGCACATCCTGGCCGCGCACCCCGATCTCGACGTCCTGATCACCATGGCCGGGATCATGAAGGTCGAGGACTGGCATTCCGCCGACTTCCTCGCATCTGCGGAGCAGCAGGTGGTGACCAACGTGCTCGGCCCCATTCGGCTCATCGCCGAGTTCGTCGAGCACCTGCAGAGCCGACCCGACGCCGCGATCATCACCGTGTCGTCGGGGCTGGCGTTCGCACCGCTCCGAGTGACGCCCACCTACAACGCGACGAAGGCGGCGATCCACATGCTCAGCGAGACATTGCGGCTGCAGCTCGCCGACACGTCGGTGCGGGTGCTCGAGCTCGAGCCCCCGGCGGTCCGCACCGCTCTTCTCCCCGGGCAGGAGGACAGCGACTTCGCGATGCCGCTCGACGACTTCGCCGATGAGGTCGTGCAGATCCTCGAGACCCAGCCGGACGTGACCGAGATCCAAGTGCAGAACGTGAAATTCCTCCGGTACGGCGAAGCCCGCGGCGACTACCCGCAGGTGGTCGCAGCCCTCAATCGGCTCGACCCGCACGGGAACTGAGCTCGGCGTTGAGCCGTGCTGCCTGGCGCATCAGATGGTCGCGTTCGGGCAGGTTGGATGCGATCCGTGCCGCCCCGGCGTAGAGCCCTGCCGCGGTCCGCACGTCGCCGTCGCGCTCGTGTAGGTACGCCGCGACTGCGGTGTACCTGGGCAGCGTGGGATCGAGATCTGCGAGCGCAGCCAGTCCGGACCTCGGGCCGTCGGCCTCGCCGACGGCCACAGCCCGGTTGAGGCGGGCCACCGGGCTGTCGGTGAGCCGTACCAGCTCGTCGTACCACTCGACGATCTGCACCCAGTCGGTCTCCTCGGCCGTCCGGGCGTCCGCGTGGAGCGCCGCTATCGCCGCCTGCGCCTGGAACTCGCCCAGCCGGTCACGGCGCAGCGCTGCCTGGAGCACCTCGACGCCCTCCGCGATTAGCTGGGTGTCCCACCGACTGCGGTCCTGTTCGGCGAGCGGAACGAGTCCGCCATCGGGCCGGGTCCGGGCCGGGCGCCGGGCGTGGTGGAGCAGCATCAGCGCCAGCAGGCCTGCCGCTTCCTCGTCGGCGATCCGGTTGCACAGCTGGCGCGTGAGCCGGATCGCTTCGGAGGCGAGGTCGACATCGCCCGAGTAGCCCTCGTTGAATACCAGGTACAGCACCCGTAACACCGTGGCGGCGTCGCCCGGCTGGTCGAACCGGACGCCCGAGACGGTCCGCTTGGCTCTGCTGATCCGCTGCGCCATCGTCCGCTCCGGGACCAGGTACGCCTGGGCGATCTGACGGGTGGTGAGGCCGCCCACGGCGCGCAGCGTCAATGCGACCGCCGACGTAGGTGTCAAAGACGGGTGTGCACACAGGAAGTACAGCTGCAACGTGTCGTCCGCCGGCGCGGCCGGGCCGGGCTCAGGCTCGCCGTCGACGCGGAGGCGATCGACGCAGACCTCTCGATGCCGTCGGGACGCGTCCGCGCGGACGCTGTCGAGGAATCTGCGCCATCCCACGGCGACCAGCCACGCCTTCGGGTCCCGCGGCGGATCCTGCGGCCACACGCGTACGGCGTCGACCAGGGCCTCCTGCACCGCATCCTCGGCTGCCGCGAAGTCGGCGCCGCGCCGAACCAGGATGCCGATCACGGCGGGAATGAGGGTACGCAGAAGTGCCTGGTCCACCGCGCGTCACTCCGTGACGGTAGGGGGCGCTCCGAGAAAGGGGCGCACCTCGATCCACTCGTAGATCGGCTTCCCGCCCGCTCCTGGGGCGGCAGACAGCTCACCGGCCAGTTCGAGCGCCCGGTCGTAGGTCTCGACGTCGATGGCCATCCAGCCGGCGATCAAGTCCTTGGTCTCCGCGAACGGGCCGTCGGTGATCGGTGGCCGACCCGAGCCGTCGTAACGGACGAATGCGCCATCCGGGGAGACCGCCTGGGCGTCGACGAACTCGCCGGAGCCCTCGAGCCGCGCGGCGAGATCCTGCATGTACTTCACGTGCGCCGAGACCTCCTCCGGGGTCCATCTGTCCATCGGCACGTTGTTGACCGGCGCCGGAGCGCCCCGATAGTGCTTGAGCAGTAGATACTTGGCCATCAGGTTCTCCTGTGGTTGTCGGCACGACCCATTGTGGCCGTGTTCGGTACTAGGACGAAGCCGTGTGCGGGTTGTCGACATCCTCAGATCGCGGACCGTCGGAATTCATCCCCGCGCCCCTTGGCGCGCCGGGGAACCGAGCACATACACCGCCGTGTCGTGCGGGGCGACCTCGCCGCCGACCCACGTCGCGCCGAACTGCGTCCGTCCGCTCCAGACGTCGGTCGACGTAGGCGGCGGACCCGTCCACCCGAGCGCCGACGGAGCCGCTCCGAGCCGTGCGGGGGTGGGGCCGTCGTTGACGAACGCGACGACGAGTCGCCCGTCGGACAGGCGTCGCACCCAGGCATCGCCGACTCGCCGCGCAGGTGCAGACCGGTCCTGGTCGATGCCGATCAGGGCGGTGTCCCCGAGCAGTGCCCGGGTTCCGGGCGACATCCGAGTCAGGTCGTCGGTGGCGATCAACGGCGACGCGAGCATCGACCACATGGCGAACTGCGTGCGAGCCTCGGGGGGACCGATCCCGGTGAACCCGACCACCAACATGTCCATGTCCGACCACATGCCGGGAGTGCTCGGCGCGGGCGCCTGCTCGAGCGCCTCGGCGATGCCCTGATCCCCCAACCGGCCGGCACGTACCCGCCAGGCCGGAACCACGTCGTTGGTCATCCGCACCTGGTTGGCCAGCGGTCCCCAATCGAGGGTGGGGCCGGGCACGGCTCCGACCACGTCGCTGTTCGGGTTGATCGAGTAGACGATCGGGCGGCCGGTCGCGCGCAGTGCGTCCCGCATCGTCGCGAACGCCGTGACCTGACGCTGCGGGTCGGACGTGGTGGCGCACCAGTCGTACTTGAGGAAGTCGACACCCCACGAGGCGAACGTGCGGGCGTCCTGCTCCTCGTGGCCGAGGCTACCGGTGGACCCCGGATACGTCCCGGCGACCTGAGCGCAGGTACGCGCGTTGGGCGACTCATAGATCCCGAACCGCAGGCCACGGGCGTGCAGATAAGCCCCGAGCGCTGCCATCCCGTCGGGGAACCGACGCGGGTCGGCGCGCAGCGAACCGTCGGGCGCCCGGGTGGGATCGAACCAACAGTCGTCGACGGTGACGGTGCGGTACCCCCGCGCAGCCAGCCCGGACGATACGAGGGCGTCCGCTTCGGCCTCGACGGCGCGCTCGTCGACGTTGCAACCCAGCAGATTCCAGCTGTTCCACCCCATCGGTGGCGCATCGGTCTCAGCCGCGCGGGTGCCGGGTGGGTACCGCACAGGGGCGTGGCTGACCGACGCGGTGGCCGTCCCGGCGACCAGCGCCGTGATCGCCACGACCGCCGGCGCCGCTCGTCGCATC
>CAJCHX010000335.1 GCA_903970215.1 Acidobacteriaceae bacterium | reverse complement strand
GTTCGCCGAGAGCATCCAACACGCTTTCGTAAGTCTGCACGAACCGTAAGTTACCACGAACACGTTCGGCCGAGAGGGTGAGTGCACACGTGAAGTCGCCCACGGCCCCATCAGGTACGTGCAGTCTTGACTCAAGACTCATCGGACGGGTCTCCGCCTTGCCGGGGACGGGAGAATGGCCCGGTGTCACCACGGGTGGTGTGGACCTCGGTGTTCGCGGACGGATCGGGCGGGGGCAACCCGTGCCCCGTTGTCTTCGATGCGGACGGTGTTCCGGACGATCACCTGCAGTCGGTCGCCGCGCAGTTCGGAGCCGAAACGGTGTTCGTGCTGCCGCCCAGATCAGGGGGCGACACGCGGCTGCGGTACTTCGTTCCCGCCCACGAGATGGAGATGTGTGTCCACGCGACAATCGCGGCCAGCGTCCTGCTCGGCCGCGCCGGGCGGCTTCCGGAGGGCTACGCCACGATCGAGTCTCCACTCGGCCCGCTCGGCGTGACGTGGGATGCGCAGTCGGCGGTGGTGGACCAGTTCCCTCCGGTCTTCGGCGCAGAACTCGGTGACCTGTCGTGGGTCGCTGCCGCGCTGCGGATCGTCCCGCACCGCATTGCCGGGACTGTCCGCGCCGTGTCGACAGCACGGGCCAAGCTCATGGTGCCGCTACCGTCGGAGGCGGCCGTCGATGCGCTCGAACCCGACTACCCGATGGTGTGGGACGTCTGCGACAGGCTGGACGTGACGGGGATCTACGCCTACACCGTGCGCGCTGAGGCGGCCGACATCGCGGCACGGCAGTTCCCGCGCCGCGCCGGATACGTCGAGGACCCGGCTACCGGGGTCGCGGCGGCGGCGTTGGCCGCCCACCTGGCCGCCGGCTCTGCCGAGCCGGGGTGGCACGCCTGGCGTATCGCGCAGGGCCGAGCGATGCGCCGCCCGTCGCTGCTCGTGGCCGAGGCCCACGTCGATTCCTCCGGCGCCGTCGATGCCGTCCGTGTCGGCGGCACCGCACACGAGGAGGAGCCGGATGCCCGACGCCTGTGACCAGCGGCCCCCCCGCCCGGTGAGGCACGAATCCACGGTT
>CAJCHX010000334.1 GCA_903970215.1 Acidobacteriaceae bacterium | reverse complement strand
CTTCGAGGGCAGTGACCGGGTCGAAGGAGTGCGCCTCGACGGCGGACAGACGGTGCCCGCCGACCTCGTCGTGGTCGGCATCGGCGCCCTGCCCCAGACCGGATGGTTGGAGTCATCCGGTCTCCCGCTGGACAACGGCGTGGTCTGCGATGCGACGCTGGCGACGTCCGCTCCCGGCGTGGTCGCGGCCGGCGACGTCGCCCGCTGGCCCAACGCACTCTTCGGCGAGACGATGAGGGTCGAGCACTGGACCAACGCCCTCGACCAGGGAGCTGCAGCGGCCCGTCGTCTCCTCCACGGCGCCGAGGAAGCCCAGCCGTTCGCGCCGGTGCCGTATGTCTGGTCCGACCAGTACGAGACTCGGATCCAGATGCTCGGACGGATCAAACCAGGTGACGACGTGCGGGTGGTCCACGGCTCCATCGAGGAAGGGCAGTTCGTCGCGGTGATGGGACGCGCCGGCCGTGTCGTGGGCGCAGTCGCCTTCAACGAACCACGCCATTTGCGACCTTGGCGAAAATCAATTGCCACGAGGGCGGTGTGGGAGGACCTCGTATCCGAAGTCCGGTCGGTGTAGCAAAGCACAATACGCCGTAATCGTGCCTTTCTTCGCTTCTGGTAGACTCACAATGTGCCAAAAGTGAGTGCCGAGTACCGAGATGCCAGAAGAAATCAGATTCTCGATGGAGCGCGCCGTTGTTTCCTGCGGAACGGGTTCCACGAGACCACCATGCAGGATCTCTTCGACGAGGTCGGCTTGTCCGCAGGTGCCGTGTACCGTTACTTCGGCAGCAAGGAGGACATGGTCCTCGCAATTGCAGAGGAGAGCCTGGGCGAGGCGATCAGTATCATTCATAACTTCGCTATGTCGCCGGAGAACCAGGGTCTGGGTATGGCGTTGGGAAATGCACTCGAGGCGCTCGAGCGTAAGCACGCGAAGAATCAGATGGCCTCGATCTCCATGCTTTCGTGGGCGGAGGCGCTCCGCAATCCGGAGCTTGCGAGGCGCGGCAGTGACCTGGTCGGACCAATGCGTGAGGACCTCACCGAGCTGGTGAGGCGACTCCAGTCGACCGGGGAACTTCCGCAGCAGCCCGCTCCCGAGGCGTTGGGCGCCGTCCTGATGTCGGTCGTCTCCGGCTTCATCCTCCAACTGGCCCTCATGGACGACCAGCCCGAAGGTGCCGTGGCCGACGCGGTGCGGGCCCTGTGGCCGGCTGACCCGGACTCGTGACGCAAGGTGGCTAGACCGGGCCCAACCGATCCGATGCCGTTGCGGCGTCGGGAGCTGGCCGAATGGCGCCGGGAGAGAGTCCTGGATGCGGCGCTGCAGGTGTTCGGGGCCAAGGGGCCGGATGCGGCCAGCATGAGGGACGTGGCTGCGGCCGCGGGCGTCACCCCGGGACTGCTGTATCACTACTTCGACAGCAAAGAGGCGCTGTCCCTGGCGGTCACCGTGGAACGGGGGTTCTTGTCGGAGTTCCGCGATCTGTTGGCCGAAGCAGGGGACCGTCCGGCTGATGTGGTGTTGCCGGAGGTGACGGCCGGATTCGATCGGATCCTGAGTGAGCGCACCGCATTGGTGGGGCTGTTCGTGTCAGGTGTGACCAGACCCGAGATACGCCGCGGTCTCGAGGACCTCTTGAGCGAGACGAACCGACTGCTGGGCCGCTATCTGTCCGATCGGGTCGCCGCTGGTGAGCTGCGCCCCCACGACTCGCGGGCCGTCGTGCAGGCATTGTTCAGCTCGTGTGCGTTCGGTCACCTGGTGGGGCAACCGGTCGACCCGGTGGCCGTCGCGAACATCGTGCTCCGCGGCATCTCGGGTCGATAGGAGCGTGCGGCCGTCACCAGAAATGCTCGATGTCAGTGGGTGTCGGGCCCGCTGCTAGGAGCCGCTGGTGCGGGACGAGGCCCTCGGTGCAGCCTCTCCATGATCCCGTTCGTCCATTTCGTCGAGCCAGGCCGCATGTTCGGCGTGCGCCCAGCGCCGTGACACCCGCCCGGTCCGCATCCCGCGCCGTGCCTCCGGGTCCTTCAGGGCGAACGCGACATGGCCCACGACGAGCAGGCCGAGAGCAAGTGCGAACCAGTCGTGGACGAAGGTCGCCCCGGTTCGCCACGACAGGGGGCTCAGTCCGATGAAGTACATGAGGAGACCGCTGCCGAGCAGCACCAGGATCGATCCTGAGGCCAGCGCGGCGTTGAGTTTCTGGCCGGCGTTGAACTTGCCGACCCTGATGGCCCCGTCGCGTCGGGTGCGCGAGCGCAGCCAGCGAAGGTCCGACGGGGTGAGGCGTGCCAGCCGCCGGAGGTCCGCACGGTAGGAGCCGAAGGCGGCTCCCACCAGGATCGCGGGAAGCAGGGCAAAACCGCAGTACACGTGGACCAGCTCGACGAGGTGACGGTGGCCGACCCGGATGGCGAGCGAACCGTTGTAGAGCACCGCTGCGGTCAGGATGCACGTCGTCATCAAGATGGCCGTCACGCGGTGGACGACTCGTACCGAGCGGCTGAACCTTCCTATGTCCCCGTCCGGGGTCGTCGGCCCAGGTCTCGACGACGGTGCCGTCGCCCTACTGGCTGATGGTTCCGTTGATGTCATAGCCTCTCGTCTCCCAGTAGCCCGGCACCTCCCTGTCGGTGAGCTCGATGCCCGACAGCCATTTCGTGCTCTTGTAGCCGTACATCCCTCCTGCGTACAT
>CAJCHX010000333.1 GCA_903970215.1 Acidobacteriaceae bacterium | reverse complement strand
GCACAGCACCACCTCGGAACCGAGCCACACCCGCGCGCTCATCGCCTCGGCGAGCGCCCCGAGCAGGTGCTCGCGGCTGGGCCCCAGCACCACCCCGTCGGCCGGGGCGTTCACCAGATCGGCCACGGCCTGACGAGCCGCGGCGACGATCGTCTGGGTATGTGCGGCAGCCGGGTACCCGCCCGCCGGAGCGGCCACGAACCCTCGGAAGGCGTTCGCCACAGCCGACGACACCGTGCCAGGAATCTGTGCCCCGGCCTGCGGATCGAAGTAGATCCACCCGTCACCGAGCGCAGGAAAAAGCCCCCGCACCCGGGCAACGTCAAAGGTCATGCTGTTGACCCTATCGGGTGCCCGGTCGGGGACCCGATGCCCTGGACCATTCGTCGCGCTCACTTCCACGGACCATACACCCGGGCTACGACACCGAGACCCGGTCGGACGAAGCGTGAGTAACAATGGCTCCATGACCGACCGAGACGACATCGAGATCCTCCCCCCGGACGCCGATGGCACGGCCTCGATCGGCAGCGCGCCGGACGACATCCACACGATGGTCGAGCAGCCGGCCAAGGTCATGCGGATCGGGACGATGATCAAGCAGCTCTTGGAGGAGGTCCGCGCAGCGCCGCTCGACGACGCGAGCCGCAACCGCCTGCGCGACATCCACCGCAGCTCGGTCCGCGAACTCGAGGACGGCCTGGCGCCCGAGCTGCAGGCCGAACTGGAGCGGCTCGCGCTGCCGTTCTCCGACGACGCCACGCCGTCCGACGCCGAGTTGCGGATCGCGCAGGCGCAGCTGGTGGGCTGGCTCGAGGGCTTGTTCCACGGCATCCAGACCGCACTGTTCGCCCAGCAGATGGCCGCGCGGGCCCAGCTCGAGCAGATTCGGCAGGGTGCACTGCCTCCGTCGATGACGCGTGGAGAAGGACACGGCCAGTACCTGTGAGCGGCACGGGTAGGCTCTGGCCTCGTGTCCGTGCAATCCCCCGCCGATGCGACACCGGCACCCCCGGTGTCCGACTCCCGCACCTTCAAGCGCGCCCTGCAAGACCTCAGCGCGGGCTTCGGGCACCGCGAATTATGGCTGGAGCTGGGCTGGCAAGACATCAAGCAGCGCTACCGCCGCTCGGTGATCGGCCCGTTCTGGATCACCATCGCGACGGGCGTGATGGCCACCGCCCTCGGTTTTCTGTGGTCGGTCCTGCTCGGAGCCAACATGCGCGCGTTGTTCCCGCAGCTCACGGTGGGCTTCATCATGTGGGGCTTCATCCAGAGCTCGATTCTGGACGGCGCGGAAGTGTTCATCAAGAACGAGGGCCTGATCAAGCAGCTGCCCGCGCCGCTCTCGGTACACGTGTATCGCCTGGTCTGGCGGAACGTGCTGTTCCTCCTACACAACGTGGTGATCTACGTGGTGGTGATCCTGCTGTTCCCGCCACGGCACTGGACGATGTCGATGCTGCTTGCGCTCCCCGCGTTCGGGTTGCTGATCGTCAATGCGGCGTGGGTAGCGATGTTCTTCGGCATCCTCGCGACCCGCTTCCGGGACATCGCCCCCCTGCTGACGGCACTGACCCAGCTGCTCTTCTACGCGACGCCGGTGGTCTGGTCGCTCGACACGATCCCCAAGAGTCACCACAGTGCGGAGCGTGCTCGGATCGTGGAGATCAACCCGCTGTATCACTACCTGGAGATCGTCCGGGCACCGATGATCGGCAAGGAGCAGCACCTGTATCACTGGTTGATCGTGATCGCCTGCACCGCGGTGGGGTGGGCAGCGACTCTGTTGCTGATGAAGAAGTACCGTTCCCGAGTCGCGTATTGGGTGTGAGATGACCGTTTCGATCCAGACGCACGACGCCTGCGTCGACTTCCCGATCTTCGACGCGAAATCGCGGTCCTTGAAGAAGGCCGTGATGGGCAAGGCCGGCGGCCGGCTCGCCTCCAACGACCACAAGGTGGTGGTGGTCGAGGCGCTCAAGAACATCAACCTGGACCTGGTCGAAGGCGACCGGATCGGCCTGGTGGGGCACAACGGCGCGGGCAAATCCACGCTGCTCCGGCTGCTGGCCGGGATCTACGAGCCGACCCGCGGCGCAGCGCGAGTGAGCGGACGGGTCGCGCCTGTCTTCGACCTCGGCGTGGGCATGGACCCGGAGATCTCCGGGTTCGAGAACATCGTGATCCGCGGTCTGTTCCTGGGCCAGACCCGCAAATCCATGCAGCGCCGGATGGACGAGATCGCCGACTTCACCGAGTTGGGCGACTACTTGTCGATGCCCCTGCGGACCTATTCGACGGGTATGCGG
Organism: Acidobacteriaceae bacterium; assembly: GCA_903970215.1. GTDB lineage: Bacteria > Actinomycetota > Actinomycetes > Mycobacteriales > Mycobacteriaceae > Tsukamurella. Next base: position 3,218 of record CAJCHX010000333.1, on the reverse strand, counting down.
ATCCGCCTGGCACTGGGCGTGGTCACCTCGATCGACCCCGAGATCCTGCTGCTCGACGAGGGTATCGGGGCCGTCGACGCCGAATTCCTACGCAAGGCGCGCCGCCGGCTCCAGGAACTCGTCGCCCGGTCCGGCATCCTGGTCTTCGCGTCCCACTCCAACGAGTTCCTGGCCCAGCTGTGCGACAGGTCGCTGTGGATCGACCACGGCGAGGTCAAGATGGACGGTGGGATCGAGGAGGTCGTCACCGCCTACGAGGGCGCCGACGCGGGACGCCGGGTGCGCCTGGTACTCGACAAGATGGAGCGCGAGCGGTCCGAGCAGGAGCAGACGTGACACCGAGTGGGCCGAGCGTTATCGCGGTGGTCGTCACGCACAACCGTGCCGAACTGCTCGCCGCGTCGCTGGCCGTGGTGGCCGGGCAGTCCCGGCCGGTGGACCACGTGATCGTGGTGGACAACGCGAACCAGCCGCGGGTGCGCGAGATCGTCGAATCACAGCCGGTCCCGACCACCTACCTCGGGTCGAAGTACAACTTGGGCGGAGCCGGCGGCTTCGCGCTGGGGATGCTGCACGCCCTCGCCGCAGGCGCGGATTGGTTGTGGCTGGCCGACGACGACGGCCGCCCTGACGGGCCCGACGTGCTCGCCACGCTCCTCGCCTGCGCGACCCGGCACGGCCTCTCCGAGGTCTCGCCCGTGGTCGCCGACATCGGCAACCCTGATGTCCTTGCCTTCCCCCTGCGCCGCGGGCTGGTGTGGCGGCGGCGGCGCAGCGAGTTGGTGCAGCCCGACGACCCCGAGTCGGACCTGCTGCCCGGAATCGCGTCGCTGTTCAACGGCGCGCTGTTCTCAGCAGACTGCATCGCTGCGATAGGAGTGCCCGACCTGCGCCTGTTCATCCGCGGCGACGAGGTGGAGATGCACCGGCGACTGGCCCGCTCGGGCCTTCCGTTCGGTACCTGCCTGACCGCCGCGTACCTGCACCCGAACGGCGCCGACGAGTTCAAGCCGATCCTCGGTGGCCGCATGCACACCCAGTACCCGGACAACGACACCAAGCGCTACTTCACCTACCGCAATCGCGGGTATGTGCAGTCTCAGCCGGGGCAGCGCAAGTTGATCCCCCAGGAATGGGCGCGATTCGGATGGTTCTTCCTGATACAGCGCCGCGACATCCCCGGATTCCGCGAATGGCTGCGGCTGCGGCGGCTGGGTCGCAAGGAACGATTCACCCGGCCGACCACGTAGCGGTGCGGCGAAGGTCAGGGTTGTCATGCCCGGGCCGATTGCCGGAACCTCCCGCTGTCACCGCCGTTATCCCATATCCAGCCCAACGGCGCTGACAGCCGGATCTTCCGGCAACAACTCACGGCCAGTACGTATGCCGGGTGTGTGGCAACGCTTGCGGATCGGGCCCGACCGCGGGTGGTGGCTGCTCGAGATGCACCACTTGCAGGATGTGGAACTGCTCCCGGTGCACCACGGCGAGACCGCCGTCGTCGAGCGACAGTTGCATGTCCGACCCCATGAACTGGAAGGCTCGGAACGTCCACCACAGGTTCCCGTTCTCGCGGTGCCACGAGTCCTCTGCGCGGTCGGCGTCGGCCAGGACCCAGGCCGACGTGCAGTGGTCCGCCGCCCACGAAGCCCACTGGTTGACCCCCTTCGCTTGATCCCACAACAGCCCCTCGGTCCGCCGATTCCCGTCGTCCCCGATGTCGCGCAACCCCACGAAGTCGCCGGGAAGTCCCTCGTAGGCCACCCGTAGCGATGTCGTGGACCAGCTGGGTTGAACCTCGAACAGGACGCAGTCGCCTGGCCGCGCATGGTCCCGGATGTACCGCGCTGCATAACTGAAGTCGCTGCCCCCCGGCTTGGACAAGGGGGACCGCTGCCACAGCCACCCAGGCACGGCGCACACCGCGAGGGTGAGCAGCACCGAGGCCGTCAGCACACGGACGGGCACACGGGGCGCCAGCCGCGCGATACCGTCGGACACCACGAGGACCGATACCGCCAGCACCAGCACCACCCCCGGGACGGTGCAGACCAGATAGCGTCCGACATACATGGGCGACACCGTGGACACCCCTACGATCAGCAGCACCGGCAGGACAGCGGTCGGCAGCGACCACCGCAGCACCGGAGCCCACCGCTGCCACTGTCCGCGCCACAACAGAACTGCCGCGGCCACGACCAGAGTCCACGCGGCTACCGCGAACGCCCAGGAGTGATCGAACCACTGATCCACGACCACGTTGGGCACCAGCATCCAACCCGGCCATTGCAACCAGTCGACCTGCCCACGCTCCGAGCCCGCGAACCCGATAAGTGGCGACAGCACGACCAGTGGAACGACGGTCGCGACCAGCGCTGGGCGAACTCCGGCCCATCGTCGGGGACTTACTACGCCGGGCTCGCCGCTCCTCGGCGGATCCCAGGCGAGCGTCACCAGCACCGCGACCGCCACCAGCGCCGTGTATAGGAACAGCGCCACCGCCAGCAGCACCGCCAACCCGTAGCCCACCCACCGTCGGCGCGACGGCCGCTCGGCGACGCAGCGCGCGGCAAGCAGCATGCCGGTGGTCGCCGCGATCACCCAGGCGTAGGAGCGCGCCTCCACGCCGGCCCACGTGACGCGCGGCAGCATGGTCGCGACGAGCGCGGCCGGCACCGCCAGACCCGTGCCACCCAGTCGCCGCGCCAGCAGGTACGTCAGCGCGACCGCCACCCCCACGCCCACGCTGGAGAACGTCCGGAGCGACGGCTCGCCGAGTCCGAACCAACCCGCCCACACCCGGACCACGTAGTAATACAGCCCGTGTACCGCATCGACATGGCCCAGCATCCGCCACAGCTCACCCGGCGACCGGTCGATCGCAGACACCGTGGCGAGTTCGTCGAACCAGAACGAGGGCCGGTCCGCATGCCACACGGAGACCGCGAACGCGAGCAGGCCGAACGCAGCGGCGGAGAAGGCGGCTCCGATGCGGAACCGACCGCTCCGGTCACCGGCGCTCGTCCCGCTGTGCGCCCGGACCCGGAGGGCGATCATCCGTCGATGCCGTACAGGCGTTCCCAGTTGTCGCGGCCGGTGAGCTCGGGCACCGCGGACCGGTACTGCTCCTGGAGCTCGGGCGCCCGGTTGCGCAGCTCCCGGCACAGCGCGAGTGCCCTTCGGCCCAGGCTCAGCGCCACGGCGCGGTCACGGCGACG
>CAJCHX010000332.1 GCA_903970215.1 Acidobacteriaceae bacterium | reverse complement strand
CGCCCGCCGCCAGCGCCGGCATCGTCGGTGCGATGATCGTCGCCGCGAGTGTGCACAAGCCGAATGGGTTCGCCGTCACCAAGGGCGGATACGAATACCCGGCTCTGCTCGGGGCCTCCGCCGTGGCGCTGGCACTGACCGGACCCGGCCGCTACTCCGTGGACGCGCTGCTCGGCGACCGTCTCAACCGTGACTGGCAGGCCGGCGTGGCGCTCGTGGGGGCCGCGGCAGGCGCGGGATTCGTCATCAGCCGGCGTGCGGCCACCCTCGCAAAGCAGGCTGCCGCGGCCGACACCGCGGACGCTGCCGACACTGCCGACACCGCGGACGCTGCCGACACCGCGGACGCCGCCGAGTAGCGCTCCCCGCTCGCGTGGCGGCGCGGAAGCGCCCCGCCTCGGTTCACACCACCAGGCCCGCGTCGAGATCGGTCCCGGGCGCGCTGCCGCCTGCAGCCTCGCGATACGCCTCACCGACGGTCGCTACGGCCGCGCGCAGCGTGTCTTCGGGGAGTGTGTAGGGGATCCGGACGTGCCGTTCACCGGCACCGTCGACGGTGAACGCGGAACCGGGGATCAAGCGCACCCCGCGCCGGGCCGCGGCGGCCGCGGTGGCGCTTGCGAGCGGTTCCTGCAACGCCACCCAGAGGCACAGGCCGCCCGGTCCCGGGACACACGTGGCGCCCGGGAGGTGCGCCGCGATCTCGTCCAGCGCCGCGGCCCGGTTGGTCCGCAGCGCGGCTCGGCGGGTGGGTAGGAAGTCGTCGAGGTGATCGAGGGTGTACGCCGCGGCCAGCTGCTCGAGCACCGATCCGGCGAGGTCGAGGTCGTAGCGCGCCGAGACGAGCCGGGCGATCGTGGTCTCGTCCGCGCGGATCCACCCGATCCGCAGGCCCGCCCACACCGTCTTGCTCGCCGATCCGAGGGTGATCACCCCCGTCCCGCGCGGCGCGAAGGCGGCGACGGGCGGCGGCGGCTCGGCGTCCAGCCCCAGCTCGACCATGGTCTCGTCGACCACCAACGGCACGCCGTGGCGCGCCGCCAGGGCCGCCATCCGCTCGCGCCCGGCCGGCCCCAGGAGTAGGCCGGTCGGGTTGTGGAAGTCGGCGATGGTGAAGATCATCCGCGGCTGCTGCCGATGGATCAACGACTCGAGCTGGTCGAGATCCCAACCCCGCGCGGGGTGTAGCCCCAAGGCGATCGGCCGAGCGGAGTGCCGCCGCAGCGCCAGCAGGGTGCCGTGGTGCGTCGGCTGCTCGATGATCACGCCGCCGCCGGGTGGGACCAGGGAGTCGAGCACGATCCGCAGCGCGTGCTGCGCACCCGCGGTGACCAGGACCTGTTCCGGCCGAGTGTCCAGTCCGCGCTCGGTGTACCGGCGCGCCACCGCGTCGCGGAGCGCGCGGATCCCGTGCGGGTACAGCCCCGTCCCGCCGAGGTACGGCGGCAGTGCCGCGACCGCGTGGCGGTACGCGTCGTGGACGATGCCGTCGGGTGCGGCTGGTGCGGCGACGTTCAACCCGACGGCGCCCGGCCCCGCGTCGCCAGGCTCCGCGGTGACGGTCACGGGCAGGGTCAGAACGCTGCGCGCGCCTTGCCGAGACTGGAGATGACCCGAGTCGCGCAGATCGGCGTACGCCGTCGTCACCGTCGTGCGGCTCACGCCCAGCTCGAGGGCCAGCGCACGCTCCGACGGCAGCGCGGTTCCGACGGGGACACGGCCGTCCAGCACGAGCAGTTTGACCGCTTCCGCGAGTGCGACGTACGACGGCCGGCGCGAGTCTGGCGGCGTCCGCCAGGCGCCGAGCTGACGGCCGAGCGTGGGGGCGGAGATACCGCCTGAGTGGCCTGTGATCACCAGGCCAGTGTGTCAGAACTGGCTATGGATTCCAATGCCAATCTCCTGCAGCCTGGATGGCATGCTGTTCACCCGCCTCGTCCGCCTCGCTCTCGGACTGTTCCTCTACGGCGCCTCCGAGGCGCTGCTGATCGCGTCCGGCCTGGGCAACATCCCGTGGGATGTCCTCAACCAGGGCATCGCCGATCGCCTGGGGGTGTCCATCGGCACGGTCGTGATCGTCGGCGGCGCCGTCGTCCTGCTGGCCTGGATCCCTCTTCGGCAACGCCCCGGGCTCGGGACGGTCGCGAACGTCGCGACGCTGGGCCTGGCCCTCGACGCGGTACTGCGGGTGCTGCCGCACCGGCCCTCGCTGCTCCTCGCGGTGGCGATGGTGGCCGTGGGCATCGTCCTGAACGCCGCCGCGACAGTGCTGTACATCGGGGCGGGTTTCGGTCCTGGGCCCAGGGACGGCCTGATGACGGGACTGGTGCGGCGGACCGGCTGGTCGATCCGGGTGGTGCGCACGAGCCTGGAGGTGGTCGTCGTGGTCGCGGGGTTCGCGCTGGGCGGCACATTGGGGCCTGCGACGCTGCTCTACGCGGTGCTGGTCGGGCCGCTGATCCAGGTGGTCCAGCGCTCGGGTGTGCTGGGGAGCGTGACACCGCAGCACCAGGCCGAGAGCGATGCCGAAGCGCTCCCGGCGGACGCGGCGCGGATCGTCGGCCGGCCCTGACAGCAGAGACCGCCCCCGTCTGCGCGATGCAGACAGGGGCGGTCGATTCGTTCGGTGCGGCGGGCTGTCCGCGACCGGATCTAGTTCGGGTCGCTCAGGTTCGCGATGTTGGCGTTCTCGTTGGGGGTGACGGTAGCGCCGTTCTTGTCGGCACCCTGGATCAGCGAGGTGGCGTCGGTGTTCAGTGCGGGGATACCCGACAGGTCGCCGCCCTTGGCCTTGTTCACCACGCCGGTGACCTTGTCAGCGAGGTCGGAGAGGGGCTTGGCGACTGCCTTGCAGAGGGCAGGCGAGGCCTTGGCGTCCTCGGCCGCGAGCCGCAGCTCGTGCTTGACGAACAGCGCGGCGGCGCCGGCCTTGACGAAGGCGAAGATGCGGCCGTGCGCGCCCTTGCTGAATCCGCCGGCCTTGTACGGCTTGTAGATCCAGTGCTGCAGGGCGCCGGTGGCTGCCGCAGCGTGGGTCACGAACTTGGTCTTGGCGAAGCTGGTGGAGTTGGTGGTCGGGCAGGTCAGCGTCACGTCGCCGGAGTCGCTGGCCGCGGTGTCGGTCGCGCCGGCTGCGGCGCTGGAAACCGGCGCAGCCGCGGTCGCTGCGGCGTTGGAGCTCTTCTTCCCACAACCACCGAGCAGGAGGAGCGGGACGATGGCGAGCAAGACGAGTGCCCGCAGCAGCGGGTGCTTGAAGGACATGTAGAAGCCTTTCGGTCGGGTACCGTAAACGCCGAATCTAGCGCTGCCCACCCGCCGAAGCGGCTAATAGCGGCGTGTCGCGCACGGTTCGGTGGCTTATTTGCGAAATGTCCGAGAAAACTGGGCGGGTAAGGGGCAGTCAGACGTGACGCGGCATCGAAGGACGAAGATTCTCGTGACCGGCGCGAGTTCCGGGCTCGGCGAGGGGATCGCGCGTACCTATGCCGCGCAGGGCCGAGATTTGGCGCTCGTCGCCCGCCGCTTGGACCGGCTCGAAGCGCTGCGGGACGAGTTGTCCGCTGCGCCCGGCGCGGGCCGGATCGAGGTGGCCAGGCTCGACGTGACCGATTTCGATTCCGTGGGGCCGGTGATCGCCGACCTGGCCGAGCGCCTCGGGGGGCTCGATCGCGCAGTGATCAACGCCGGCGCAGGAAAGGGCGCGCCGCTCGGCACGGGCAAGTGGCGTGCGAACGTCGAGACCGTGCAGACCAATCTCACCGGCGCCCTGGCCCAGGTCGAGGCCGTGCTCGAGATCTTTCGTGCGCAGGATCGCGGGCATCTGGTGTTGATGTCGTCGGTCGCGGGCCAGCGGGGGATGCCGAAAGCCCAAGCGGCGTACGCGGCCAGCAAGGCGGGGCTGACGGCACTCGGTGAGGGGCTCCAGGCGGAGTTCGCCGGTAGCCCCATCGCGGTCACGATCCTCAAGCCCGGATTCATCGAGACCGATATCAACAAGGGCGTGCGATCGGCCATGATGATCTCGCTCGACCAGGGCGTCGCCGAACTCGTGAAGGCGATCGAACGGGAGCCCGGCGAGGCCGTGGTACCGGCCTGGCCGTGGGCGCCCGTCTCCGCGTTGCTGCGCTACGCGCCGTTGGAGATCACCCGGCGCATGGTCTGACCGCGGCTCAGACTGCTCGGCCCCGCTGGGCCCGATACCAGCGGACCTCCGCATCGGTAGACGAATCCTCTTGCACCGCCGGTGCAGTGGCGTCGGCGATCACGGGCAGCAGGGCCATCGCCTGGGTCTTGCCCAGCTCGACACCCCACTGGTCGAACGAGTTGATGCCCCATACCGCGCCCTCCGTGAACACCTCGTGCTCGTACAGCGCAATCAGCTGCCCCACCACCGACGGCGTCAGCTTGGGAGCGAGAATCGTGGTCGTGGGGCGGTTGCCCGGCATCACCTTGTGCGGCACTACGGACAGGTCGGCACCCGGTGATCTGCTCAATTCGTTCGTGATCTCGTCCGCGGTCTTGCCGAACGCGAGGACCTTGGTCTGCGCGAACAGATTGCTCATCAGCAGATCCTGCATCGATCCGGTGCCGTCGGCGGTGGGCAGGTCGTCCGTCGATTCCGCGAAGCCGATGAAGTCCGCCGGCACCAGCCGCGTGCCCTGGTGCAGCAGCTGGTAGAACGCGTGCTGACCGTTGGTTCCCGGCTCGCCCCAGAAGATCTCGCCGGTCTCGCAGGTCACCGGCGAGCCGTCGAGCCGCACCGACTTGCCGTTGGACTCCATGGTCAGCTGCTGTAGATACGCGGCGAACCGACCCAGGTCGTTCGAGTACGGCAGTACGGCTCGGGATTGCGCTCCGAAGAAGTCCGAATACCACAGACCGATCAGCCCCAGCATCATCGGTGCGTTCTGCTCGATCGGTGCCGACGCGAAATGCTCGTCGATGATGTGGAATCCGGCGAGGAACTCGGCGAACTGCTCGCGGCCGATCGCGCACATCACCGCGAGCCCGATCGCCGAGTCCACCGAGTACCGGCCGCCCACCCAATCCCAGAAGCCGAACATGTTGGCCGTATCGATGCCGAACGCCGCGACCCGCTCGGCATTGGTGGAGACGGCCACGAAATGCCGCGCCACGGCTTCCTCGCCGGCGGGCAGCCCCGCCAACAGCCACCTCTTGGCGGCGGTCGCGTTGGTGAGCGTCTCGAGGGTGCCGAACGTCTTGGACGCCACCACGAACAGTGTGGTCGCCGGGTCCAGGTCGGCGGTGGTGGCGACCAGGTCGGCAGGATCGACGTTCGAGACGAAATGGCACCGCAGGCCCGGTTGGGAGTAGTGGCGCAGCGCCCGACACACCATCGCCGGACCCAGATCCGACCCACCGATCCCGATGTTGACGACGTCCGTGATCGCTTTGCCCGTGTATCCCTTCCACGCCCCCGAGCGCACCTGGTCGGTGAAGTCGCCGAGCCTGCGCAGCACCTCGTGCACGTCGCCCGTGACATCCTGGCCGTCCACTTCCAGAGCGGACGTCGACGGGGCGCGCAGCGCGGTGTGCAGGACCGCGCGGTCCTCCGTGGAGTTGATGTGCCGGCCGGCGAACATGGCGTCGCGCCGCCCCTCGACGTCCGTCTCGCGCGCCAGGTTCGCGAGCAGCGCCAGCGTCTCGCGGGTCACCCGGTTCTTGGAGTAGTCGATGTACAGGTCGCCGACCTCGAACACCAGGTCTTTGCCGCGAGTGGGGTCCAGCGCGAACAGTTCGCGCAGGTGTACGCCGGCGAGGTGCTGGTGCTGGGCGGTGAGATCGTGCCACGCGTGGGTCGCGGTGACGTCGGCCTGCGCCGCACGATCTGCGGTGTGATCGGAGGTGGTCGGGTTGCTCATGGCGCCTTCCCTGGTCGCAAAGATGAAGGGCCGGGTCGTCGGTCCCGGCCTCGACTCGGTGCAAGCCTATGTCCTGGCCGTGGCCACGGCGCGGCGTTGAGGATCGAGTAGTGCTTCGACATCCGCTCCGCCCGCCCGTAATAACTACCCTGTTCGAACTGTTGTGAAGACATAAGTAAACTGGTCTCATGCGTCGTCGGTCCGGTGAATCCCACGCTCACCGGACCCGCGTGTCCGGCGGAGCCGACACCACGGAGTTCCGGCTCCGCGACATCGCCGTCGCGGCGTACGGGCCCTCGGTCCTGTTCGGGCTCGCAGAGGGGGCGATGCTGCCGGTCATCGCACTGTCGGCCATCGACCGCGGCGCATCGGTGTCCACCGCAGCGTTCATCGCGGCCCTGATCGGCATCGGGTCGATCCTCACCAACATCCCCTCCGGCATGCTCGCGACGAGCATCGGTGAGCGGCTCAGCATGGTGATCGCCGCCGGCCTGTCGGCGCTGGGCCTGATCTTCTGCATCCTGCCGTTCGGACTGTGGGTGTACGGCTCGGGCGTGTTCCTGATCGGCGCGGCGTCGTCGGTGTTCTCCCTTGCCAGACAGTCGTACCTGACCGAGATGGTGCCCGTCGCCATGCGGGCCCGAGCGCTCTCGACGCTCGGCGGTTCCATGCGCGTCGGCATCTTCGTCGGCCCGTTCCTGGGCGCCGCAGTCATGCACTTCTTCGGGATCGCGAGCGCCTACGTGGTGGCGCTGATCGCGGTGATCGGCTCGGGCGCCATCGCCTACGGCGTGCCGGATCTGGATAACCGAGAGCGCGACCGGGTGGCATCTGCCCAGGTCACCACGATCGGGATGCTTCGTCGCTACTGGCGGGTCTTCATCACTCTCGGCACGGGAATAGTGCTGCTGTCGGCGATCCGGCAGACGCGCCAGATCGTCATCCCGCTGTGGGCGCACCACATCGGGTTGTCGAGCGCATCGGCCTCGATGATCTACGGCATCGCCGGCGCGATCGACGCCGCCACGTTCTATCCCGCGGGCAAGGTCATGGACCACTACGGACGGCGGGCGGTCGCGGTGCCGTGCACCGTCGTGATGTGCGTGAGCTTCCTCCTGATGCCGCTCACGCACGGATTCACGACGCTGGTCCTGGTCTCGTTGCTCATGGGTATGGCCAACGGCATCGGGTCCGGGATCGTGATGACGCTCGGCGCAGACGTCTCGCCTTCCGTCGGCCGACCCACCTTCCTCGGCCTCTGGCGGGAACTCGCCGACGCAGGCAGTGGCATCGGCCCCGTGATCCTGTCCACGGTCACCGCCGCCTGGACGCTGGGTGGCGGGATCGTCGTCTCGGGGCTCGTCGGGCTCGCTGCGGCGGCCGCGCTGTGGCGGTGGATACCCGCGCCGCGCAAACCCGTCGTCGAACCTGTGTCCTCGCCGTCTCTGACGGATCGGCGCTAGCGTCCGAGCGGGCCGCGACCGAGCCGGAGGAGCAGCATCGCGAGCGTGTGACCCTCGCGGCCGAGGTCCGAGAATCGATCGAGCACCTTCATCTCGCGGGAGTGCACCAGGCGCGGGCCGCCGGATGCCATCCGCGTCTGCCCGATGATGCGGGACACCTCGGTGCGCCGCTTGACCGCGGCCAGGATCTCGGCGTCCAGTCGGTCGATCTCCTGCCGCAGGGCTGCGATCTCCTCCTCGGCGAGCGGGGTCTGCGCACCGGTGTCGTCCTGCGAACTCATGGCCTCGATATTGCCACGCGTGCCGACGGGCCATCGCCGCGGACCGTACGCAGCCGCATCTACGATGGGCGCGATGTCTGCCCGTCTGCGCTCCGCGCTCCTACCTCGTCGGCGCGCACGGACCCTGTGGATGCTCGCGGGGGCCCTGATCGTCGTCCAGCTGGCGCTCCGGGGGTACGTGTTGGCCCGGGGCGGCTTCTACTGGGACGACGTCGCGTTCATCGGCCGCGCGGCCGACCCGCTGACGTCTCCGCAGTTGTGGTGGGCCGACTACGACGGCCACCTGATGCCGGGTGCGCTGCTCACGGCCGGTGTGCTCACCGCCGTGGCGCCGTTGTCGTGGCCCGCCGCCGCGGCGTCGTTGCTGGTGCTGCAGGCGGCCGCGTCGGTGGCCGTGTTGCGAACCCTCGTGGTACTCGTGGGCCGCCGCCTGGTGGTGCTGGTCGCCCTGGTGTTCTACCTGTTCTCCCCACTCACGCTCCCGGCATTCGCGTGGTGGGCTGCAGGGCTCAACGCGCTGCCGATGCAGATCGGGTTGGCCGTCGCCGTCGCGGAGACCGTGCGGTTCGTGCGGACCCGGAGACCCGTCGCGTTCGGCCTCGCGCTCGCCGGGTACCTCGGTGGGCTGATGTTCTTCGAGAAGGCGTTGGTGGTGCCGTTCGTGGCGTTCACCGTCGTGGTCCTCGCCAGGGTGGTGCGCGGCCATCCCGCACCGGTACTCGGTCCGCTGCGCCGCGGCGCGCCGCTGTGGGGGGCGTTCGGCGCGCTCACCGGCGCGTGGCTGGTGGTGTACGCACTCACGGCCCGTCCGCGCCCGGGCGACCATACGGTGTGGTTCACCGGGCACGCGCTGAGTCGGTCACTGCATTCGGTGTTCGCGCCGGCCGCGTTGGGTGGGCCGTGGAGTTGGTTCCGCGTCAACCCGGGCCCCCCGGTAGTGGTCCCGAATCCGGTGGTCACCGCGTTCGGCGTGGTGGTGGTGGTCGGCGCTCTCGCAGCCACCGCCTGGTGTGCACCACGCGCGCTCATCGCGTGGGGGGCGGCCGGCGGGTACTTCGTGATCTCCCTGGCGCCGGTGTACTGGCTGCGTAGCTCAGCGCTCTCGTCGCTGCTGCTGCCGTTGTCACTGCGCTACTTCCCCGACTTCGCCGTGGTGCTCGCGTTCGCGGCCGCGCTGGTGGCGACGGCGAGAGTCCGGCCCGCTGCGCTGCGGCGCCCGCGTCTGCCGGGGCCGGCTGCGTGGTCACCCCGGCTCCTGACTCCGGTCGCGGTGGCCGTGACCGCCGCGTTCGTGGTCAGTGGCACCGTGTCGACGGTGCGCTTCGCCCCCGTGTGGAATGCGAACCCCACGGCCGCGTACCTCGCGCAGATCCGTGCCGGGGCACGCGCGTACGCCGGGCGCACCATGCTCGACCAGGAGTTGTCCGGCGGCATCGTCAGCGCCCTCGCCTACCCGGACAACCTGCTGTCGCGGCTGCTGGCGCGCTACCGGCCGGGGCCCGACCTTCGGCAGTATGCACCCGAGCCGACGGTCGTCGACCGCGCCGGACGATTCGTCGCCGGCCGGGTCACCCGCGTGCGGTCGGTGCAACCAGGCCCCATACCCGGATGCGGCTTCCGGGTGGACGACCACCTACCCACCACCCTCGCGTACGACGGGCCGCTGAACTTCTGGGACTGGGTGCTGCAGCTGAACTACCTGGCTTCCGGGCCGGGCCGGATCACGCTGACCCAGGACGGGATCGGGCTCGCGACGACGGTGCCTGTCACGCGCGGCCCCCACACCGAGTACGTCCGGGTCTCCGGCGCGGGCTACGGGCTACGGGCCCACGCGCTCACCCGGGGGTTGATCGTGTGTGTCTCGGGAGGTCCTGTGGGGCTGTTGGTGCCCGCGTCGATACCTGGGAGATGAGGGACCGCGCGGTCTAGATGATTGATTCCCGGTGTCAGTGGTCGTAGGCGAGCAGTGAGCGTCGGGGTGCGGCGCCGTTCCGGTCGTTGTGCCAGATGGCTGCGGTGAGGGCGAGGATGCGTTGGGCGACGCGCGCGCACACCCCGGAGACGG
>CAJCHX010000331.1 GCA_903970215.1 Acidobacteriaceae bacterium | reverse complement strand
TGCGGTACGACCGGCCGACGGTGGGCGAATCAGGCACCGCCGCACCGGCGGACGGGTTGCTCCCGTTGTACACGCGGGACTACCTGGCGGACGGCACGGCTGCGGTCGCAGCGCTTGCGATGCCCGCCGCCGCGGCGGTCGCCCAGTCGGGTATCTGCGTCGGGTCGTGGATGGCGGCGCACGGCGCGCTGCACCTGCGGGGCTCCCGCCCCGATGTGGATTCGATCGCGGTGCTGGTCAATCCGTTGTGGTGGCGATTGCACCCGGTGCGTTCGTTCGTCCCCGACGAGTTCCGCGACGGAGTGGACCTGGCCTGGCAGCCCGGCCGGCCCGGCGGCCGAACGGGTCGCCGACCGCTGTCCGGGAGGCCGTCATATGGCGCGCGGGCCGCCTGGCACCGATTCTCCGGCGTACGGTGCCACGTTCGCTGTGGCGGACCGTCGGGCGGCTACCACTCGTGCAGTTCCCGGATGCCTTGTTCGACACGTTCGCCGACGACGGGGCGCGGCTGGTGTTTACACCCGGCGATTTCCGGCACTTCGTCGATGCACTGGGCGGCACACGTGCGGTGGCGGATGCACGTGATCCGGTCCCGACAGCGGCACCGGCGGTCGGCGACCACACCTCGTACAACATCGAGATGCGGCGGGCCGTGGTGCACCAAGTACTGGAGGCGCTGAGCCTTTCGGCGCCGATCGAGGACGACTCGACCGGAGGGCGTCCTGCTTGTCGTGTGGGTCGAGAACCTCCCGACCACGAGCAGTGGAGGTCATAGGGTGCCGCTGTGGTACTTCGCCAGCGCCAATCAGCCCAGCCGGTACGGCAGTGGACAGTTCGCCGCGCCATGAAACCGGGCCAACAGGGAATGACAGCTAAAACGGTGTGGGCCCTGGGATGAGAGGAGAAATCAGTGTGGCAGATCATTGTCTCGGCGGCGGGTTGCGGTCTGACCCTGTGGTTCGGGTGGTGGCAGTGGCGCCGCCGATCCGCGGCGGAGCGAATCCGCGACGCGCATGAGGCGCTGGCGTTGGCGATGGATTTGGGCACTCGCGAGTTGATCGACGAGTTTGAGCGGAACGCTCGGGATGCGCTGTTGGCGACGTGTCGGGTGACGCTGCGGACGCCTCGGTGGGCCGCCCTAGTGGAGGCAGGGCTGGGGATCGCTGCGTTCGTGACAGGGTTCTTCTTCGTGCCGGGATTGAAAGCTCCCGAGCATGCCTCCCATGCAGAGGTGGAGCTGACGCAGTCGCTCCAGTTCGCTATCGCCGTTGTCGCCTTCGCATTCCTGGTCGCGTTCGTCCGTCAGGCAGTGTTGCTGCTTGTGCGTGCGGTAGAGGTGGCCCCACTTACGACTCGTGAGCTACGGCAAGGTTTCCGCAAGGTAGGGATATGGGATGCACCTGTACCGACGGCACGGCGTCGGCGGATGCTCAGGCGCGGTGAGATCCCGTGGGGGCGGCGGGTTACGCGGGTGGTCAAGGCGAAGCTGCTGCGTAGGTGAGGCAGAAGAGTTATGTGAGGAACGACGACGACGACGTCGTGGTCGAGCGGCGCCGCCTTGTCGGCGGTGGGTGGCGCGGTCACCGAGACCCGCCTCGATTGAGGAGTGACCCTCCACCCTGCCCCGATTGTGTCCGACAAACGGCTCACCGCTCGTGACCCTCGCGGCGCGGCGGTTCGTCCGGTCGCCGGTACGGCAGGGTCGGCCGCGGGCGTCTCGGTGGCTGCGGCGCGCTCGGTTGTGGGTGCAGGATCTCGTCGGGAGTCACCGGTCCGCGACGCCGTCCGAGCGTGGCTGTTGCTGCGCTGCTCTCCGGTGTCGTCGACACCCCGCCGCGCCACGGCCGCGGTGTCGCAGCGGCGG
>CAJCHX010000330.1 GCA_903970215.1 Acidobacteriaceae bacterium | reverse complement strand
CGCCGCAGGCAAGGTGCAGGCCGGTGCGGATCGTGTCGGCGGCGACTGCGATCCACTGCCGTGACCACCGGTCGGCGATGACCCCTCCCGCCAGCGAGAGGGCGATCGCGGGGAGGCGGCTGGCGAGCAGGACCAGCCCGACGCTGCTGGCCGAACGGGAGATCGACAGGACCGCGAACACCAGGGCGACGCTGGAGAGCGCTGAGCCTGCGCCCGAGGTGGTCTGGCCGACGAGGTAAAGCACGTACGCCCGGTCGTGCGCGAGCTCGCGCAGGGTGACCTGGCCCGCGGCCGGAGGCTGCGGGCAGCGATCGCGTGTCGGGTCGCTCATCCGGCGTTCGGTGGCCTGATCGGCATTGTCAGGACGCTGAACGTCCCGGTATCGGCCGAACGCAATGTGAATGGCTGTAGTGGGCCGGACGCCTCGAGCACCAGATCGGGCCCGACCATCGCCTCGACGGCCTCGGCGAAGAAGCGGCCGTCGACGAACATCCGCAGCGCGGGCCCTGGCCAGCTCCCGGCGACCGTCGCCTCCCGGTCTTCGGTTGTCAGCACGAGCCGTCCGGGCTCGAAGTCCAGACGCAGATGTGTCGCGCCGGTTGGCAGCTGCATGAGCGCCTGCGTGATCGCCTCGCGACCCACCGCGATGCGATCGCCGGCGGGCAGTCCGGTGAGGATGCGCTCGTAGTCGGGAAAGCCCTCGCCTAAGTGTCCGATCGCCTCGCGGTGACCATCGATGGTCGCGCTCACGATCCCCGCCGCGTCCTGGTCGAGCGTGACCGTGCCAGCGCTTCCCAGCCCGGAACACAGCGCCCCCACATGCCGGGCGTCGATCATGCCGCGCAACCCGCCCGAGCCAGTGCGCTCGGGTACCAGATCGCGCACGGCGAGGCGGTAGCTGTCGGTCGCGACCACGCGCAGTGAGTCCTCTCGGGTCTCGACCCACACCCCGCCCAGCTCGGCGCGCACCGCGGGGTCCGCGATCGCAAACCGAACCCGCTCACATGCCTCCGCCAATCGCGCCGGCGCAACCGCGCACCAACGAGCGTCACCGGCATCAAGGTCGTCACGCAGATCGTCGACCGCCGTCTGTACCGCGGACGCGCGTTCCCGAAATGACTCGAGATGGCCATCGAGCACCGCGCGCCTCTCATCGGCGTCTGCGGCGAGATAGCGGCGGACGATGCCGACGGGCATCTCCGCCGCCCGCAGCCGGCGCACCAGCGCCGCCTGCTTGACCTGGCCGATCGCGTAATAGCGATATCCCGTCTGCTCATCAACCAACTGCGGCCGCAACAGATCGTTCTGGTCATAAAAACGCAAAGCACTGCGCGACAGACCACACCGCTGCGCGAACTCCCCGATCGTCAACAACCGCTCCATGCCTGACAGCAAACACCCTCACCCAACCCGAAGGTCAAGCCCCCACATCACGAGACCGCCACGACGCACATCGATGCCTGCCGAGGATCCGTCCACGCGGTCGCAACCAGGCCTCGGACCGCTGGCAGAATGCCTTCCCATGCCCGAATGGGACTCCGAGATCGAGATCGGCGAAGACCTCGCTCGCAGCCTCATCCGCGAGCAGTTCCCCCAGCTCGATGCCACCGCCTTGCGCCGCCTCGGGGAGGGCTGGGACAACACCGTCTGGGTGACCAGCGAGAACATCGCCTTCCGCTTTCCCCGACGAGCCATCGCGCTCCCCGGAGTCCAACGCGAGATCGCGGTCCTCCCCGAGCTCGCCTCGCGGCTACCGGTCCCGATCCCCGATGCCGCATATCCGGGGGCGCCCACCGCACGGTTTCCGTGGCCGTGGTTCGGAAGCCGGCTCATCGAAGGAACAGAGATCGCGCTCGCCCAACCCGACGACCGCCAACGCGACCAACTGGCGCACGACCTCGGAGTGTTTCTCCGCAGCCTGCATCAGCTCCAGCCTCCAAGCATTGACGAGCTCGAGTGTGACCCGTTGGGACGCGCGGATATGTCAGCCCGGGTTCCGAGGACGCGCGCGGCACTCGAACACGTTGCGCCGCTGTGTGACCTGCGCGATCTCGCCGATCCGATCTTGAGCGCCGCCGAGACGCTCCCACCCGATGACGAACACGTCCTCGCGCATGGGGACCTCAACCTGCGACACGCGTTGATTTCCGGCGCGGGCCGACTCGCCGGCGTCATCGACTGGGGAGATATGTGCCGCGCTCCCCGCAGCATCGATCTCCCGCTCTACTGGAGCCTCTTCGAGCCCGACGCGCGAGCAACGTTTCAAGCGGCGTACGGGCATCTCACGTACGCAACCCTCGCCCGCGGCCGCGTGCTCGCGCTCTTCTTCGACGCCACGCTCGCCGTCTACGCAGACGACAAAGGCATGCAGCACCTCAAACGCGCCGCGCTCCAAGGACTGAAACGCTCCGTCACGGATTAGGACAGCCCCCATGGCGCGAGCCCCAGCCCGGTTACCCCGCAGCCCTCCGGAAGCGACAAAAGCGCTCTTGATCGGCCCCCGTCGATGCTCAAGCGCGTTGTGCGCGCAACGCGGCGAAAGCAGTACTTCGCCGAGCGCGCCGCTCAGAGCTGGGCAACGGGCTTGAGATCGTTGACGGCCTCTGCGAGGAGGTGTTGCAGCCTATGCGCACAGGTGGGACACTTTGTGCGTTCTGTCGCGAAGTGACCCACGAGGGGTGGCAATGTCCGAATCAGGCTCAACGGTCCCGCGAACGCCAGCACGCATTTCGACGGTGCAGGATGTCGTCAAGCGCGTGCAACGCCTGTGCGATACGCCAAGGCCGCGCGACGGTATCGCTCTCGCCACCTACGTCGAGGGCTACTTCCTCGGCGATATCACCGCGATCGTGGCGGCCAAAATCCGAGCTGAGCGTCTCCCGGAAGGTTGAGGCACGGCGAGTTCAGACAAGGCTGGTTTGGCCTTATGGGAGTACTTCGAGGGCCGGAATCGGTAATCGGCCTCTACTAGATCGCTCGGCCTATCAGCACCCGTCACACTGACGTTGCGGTGATCGATCGTGTCCTTCAGCAGCCCGTCTCCCACCGGATTCGCAGAGACTGATGGCAAGGACAACCAGCGAGCGGCTGCGCCGCAGCCTGATCGCCGACATGCATGGCAAAGGCGCGCTCAGCAGTCCGGGCGTGACAGCCGCGTTCCTGGCCGTCGCCCGCGAACACTTCCTCCCCGAGGCCCTCGAAGGGAGGCTTGAAAGCGGTCTACCCGAGCTCATCACCCAATGGCGAGCGCTTGAACACGCCGGACGGACCAAACTTCGCATCACCGCCCGAGGCCGGGCAAGCCCGCTACGTATGACCTACGCGTGGGGCGAGAGC
Organism: Acidobacteriaceae bacterium; assembly: GCA_903970215.1. Lineage (GTDB taxonomy): Bacteria > Actinomycetota > Actinomycetes > Mycobacteriales > Mycobacteriaceae > Tsukamurella. Next base: position 2,873 of record CAJCHX010000330.1, on the reverse strand, counting down.
TATGACTGACCCCATCTCGCGGCCGGCACGGGCACCGAGCTCTGCGGGCCGCCGCCGCTGTGACGGCGCCGCTGCGCGGATCCGCACCACCTGCGGCCCCCAGAAGCACCGCGGCCAGCGATCAGTCGAGGCGGCGCGTTCTTGGCGCTTCCAAACCAATCGGCACTGAAATAGGCTCCGCGGAGTGGCCTTGACTGTGACCCTCGAGCCGTGGGGCAGCGGCGACCTGCCCTTGCTCGAGCGGCTGATGGGCGACCCGCAAATGACCGAGCACCTCGGCGGCCCCCAGAGCCCGGACAAGCTGCGCGAGCGTCAAGGCCGCTATGAGCGCCTTCAGGGCAGCGATCGCATGTTCAAGATCGTCGAGGTGGAAAGCGGCGCTGGCGCAGGCTCAGTCGGTTTCTGGACGAAGGAGTGGCAGAACGAGCTGGTCTACGAGGCCGGCTGGATGGTGGCGCCGGAGTTTCAGGGTCGCGGCATCGCAGTCGCGGCGACCGCGCAGGCGATCGAGTTTGCCAAGCGAGACGACGGGCACCGCTGCATGCACGCCTTCCCCAACGTCGAGAACGCGCCATCAAACGCGATCTGCCGCACACTCGGCTTCGAACTGCTCGGGGCGTGCGAGTTCGAGTTCCCGAAGGGCCACTTCATGACCTGCAACGACTGGCGCCTGGACCTACACGGTGAGCTGAAGGAGCACGTGATCGCCGCTCGCCACTCCACGCGATCACGTATTTGTGGCTCTCCTGTCGAGTTGGGGGTGAGCGGAGTAGCGGGGTTGCGCGGAACCGCCTGCTGAGAGCCGGTTCGTATTTTCTGCTGCGATCCGGGGGTGGCGCCACAGAGGCCAATTGACCGGCGAAGCGGAGAGGGGGCGGCAGCCAGTCCGGTCTACGCGGCGGCCGCGCGGGCCGGCACGAAGTGCTCGAACTCGAGCTGCTCGGGCACGGGTTCTCCGCGCTCCTCGGCTTCGCACGTCAGTGCAAAGCGGGCCGCACGCTCGGCTTCGGCCGCGTCGTACTGATCGGTTCCGCCGACCAGCCCTGGGATGTCGGGGCTGTCAAAACTCCAGCCGTCACCGGGCTCTTGATGGTGCAGGATCCGGATCGTCATCGCGCTGGTCAGCGTAGCCCCAGGGCCTCAGCCTCGGCACGACCGGCCTGGCCGAGGGGCACGCGACGGACCTCGACCGGGGACAGGGTGCGGCCGTCGTGGTAGGCCCAGGTCAGGCTCGGCCGTCCGGCGGCTTTCAGGCGTCGGTGTGAGCCGGGCCGCCGGACCTCTGCGTAGCCGAGCGGGAGGACATCAGCACGCGCTGCAGCGGGCGACTTCATCGCCGGGAAGTCAGACATTGCGCTCGAGGGCGGTGGCAGGCTGGGTGCCGAACGCGCGGTCGAGCCGCTCGAGCTCTTCGGGCCGGAAGTTGGCGCTGACGTAGCGGTCGGTGGTCGCGAGCTTGGCGTGGTCGAGGAGGTCGCGCACGGAAGACCGCGTCGTTGGTGCGGGCCACGGGGCTGCCGGCCGCATGACGCAGGCCGTGCAGCTTTACCGGGCGCAGGCCGGCCGCCTCGCAGCCCTGCCTATAGCGACGTCGCCTCGGCGCGCGAGCCAGATCGCGATGGGCACCGTGGCGGCGGCGGAGCCGGCGTAGATCTCGGTGTAGGTGACGTGCGCGATCAGCGCCGAGCCGATGATCTGGGTGAGGGCCTGCGGGCCAAACAGCGCGAACAAGAGCGCGGCCGAGACACGGCCCCGCAGCTGGTTCGGGGTCTCGCGCTGGGCAATGTTGAGGGTCGCGAGGAACACGTAGGGCAGCGCGAACCCCAACACGACCGTGCCGGCCACCGTGGCCGGAAGCCAGTGGTTGGCGCGCAGTAGATTGCCAGCCGCGAAGTTGATGAGCCCGCCAACGGCCAGCCACCGTTCGCCGAACCGGTCGATAATCCGGCGCGCGGTCAGCGACGCGATGATCGAGCCGGCACCGAGCACGGCGGAGAACACCCCTAAAAATGCCGGGCGCTGACCAACGCCACTGACAAGGCTGTACTGGGCCGCGACCCCGACGCCAGACAGGGCCATCACCGCCGTCGCCGCGATCATGACCGAGCGGATCTGCGGAGTCGCGAACACATGACGTACGCCGGCCTGCAGGGCCTGACCGACCCGCTCACGCTCGCCGGCGGGCGGGGCGTCAGGAGTTCGCAGCCGGGTGATGACCAGCGCGGCGAGCACGAACGTCGCCGCATCCATAGCCGCGACCGCGCCGCCCCCGACGAGTACGAAGAGGCCGGCACCGAGCAACGGCGCGCCGAGCCGGCCGATCTCCTGGATCGTCAGTCTCCATCCGCTCATCCTCCGTCGAAACTCAACGGAGAACATCTCGGCAAAGAGCGCATCCTCAGCGGGATCCATCGCCGTTGCCTGAAGGCCGTACACCGCCATCACGGCAAACACCAGCCACACCCGCGCGCGGTCAGAGACCAACAGCAGCGGCAGGACCGTGGACGCCGAAAGCAGGTTGAGCCAGAACAGCAGCCGCCGGCGAGAGAACCGGTCGGCGATCAGCCCCGCAAACGGAGCGCCCATCGTCCCGGCATAGACACACGCCGACACCACCCCGGCCTGCGAGCTGCTCCCCGTCAGCGCCTTGACCCACACCCCTGCCACCAGCGACATCGCACTGTTTCCCAACAGCGACCCTGCCAGACCGGCGAGATACCACCGCGCGTTCCTGACAGCTTCAACGTCGCGCGCCTCGTCGGTCCGGGCAGCTTGGCGTTCACTCGCCGCCGGCATGACGAGAGCGTATCTCACATGCGTCATCATCAGTCAGGAAATCTGCGCGTGTTCTGCATAGATGCGTCGCGGTAGCG
>CAJCHX010000329.1 GCA_903970215.1 Acidobacteriaceae bacterium | reverse complement strand
ACACGGTCGGTGTAGGTCTGGTAGCCCACGACGTCGGTCGCCGCTGCGAGTTCTCGATAGACCTCGCCGGTGGTCCACGCCGGGTTACCGGGGCCGAGACCGAGGACCACCACCTCACCATCGGTGATCGGGGAGTCCGGGGCGTTGATCCGGCCGGGCACGAGCACCGTCGCGAAATACGGAACGGTGCCGTCGACCTCGGTCACGCGTGCTACGCGCTGGTCTGGCCTGGACGCCCGTTCCACGTACCAGGCCGCCGCACGCCGTCCAGAAGCGGCGAGAGCGGCGTCGACCGTGTCGAACGTCCGTCCCAACTTGAGCACCGCAGCGGCGTCGGTGTCTGCGAGTCTGCGCCGGAGCTCCTCCTCGGGCAGGGTTCCGGGCAGGACGGTGAGCACCTCGTCGGCCTCCACCAGCGGCACGCCGGTCGCGGCGGCGGCCGCGCTGATCGACGTCACACCCGGCACGATCACACACTCGTACCGCCCGGTCAGGCGCTTGTGCATGTGCATGTACGAGCTGTAGAACATCGGGTCACCCTCGGCGAGCAGCACGACGTCGCGCCCCGCGTCGAGGTGCGCGGCGATCGATGCGGCGGCTTCGATGTAGAAGTCGTCCAGAGCGCCGCGGTAGCCGCGGGGATGGTCCGTGGTCTCCGTGGTCACCGGGTACATCAGACGCAGTTCGGTGACGCCCGCGCGGAGGTACGGCTCGGCGGCTGCCCGGGCATTCGAACGGCCGTGGCGCGCACTGTGATACGCCACCACGTCGGCCTGCTCGATGAGCCGCGCCGCCTTCACCGTCACCAATTCGGGATCGCCTGGACCCACGCCTACGCCCCACAGTGTGCCGGTCACAGTTCGTCCTCCTGTGCCAGCGCATTGAGAGCGGCGGCGGCGATCGCGCTGCCGCCCCGCCGCCCGCGCACCGTCACGTACTCCAGCCCGAGCCGTGCCGCATCGGCGACCAGCGCCTCCTTCGACTCCGCCGCGCCGATGAATCCCACTGGTACACCGACGATCACGGCGGGTCGCGGTCCACCTGCCGCCAGCAGGTCAAGCAGGTGGAACAGCGCCGTCGGTGCGTTCCCGATGGCCACCACCCCGCCCTCGAGGGCGTCCCCCCACAGCTCCACGGCCGCGGCCGACCTGGTGGTGCCGAGTCGGGCCGCGAGGTCGACGGTGCGCGGATCGCCCAGGTCGCACCGCACCTCGTTGTCGGCAGGAAGGCGCCGCCGGGTCACTCCGTGCGCCACCATGTTCACATCGCAGAGGATGGGGGCACCGGCGCGCAGAGCGGTCCGTCCGGCGGCCACGGCGCCTTCCGAGATGGCGATATCCGCAGCGAGATCGGTCTGGCCCGACGCGTGGATCATGCGCACCGCCACCGCCTCCGCGGCATGCGGCAGCCGCGACAGGTCGGCCTCGGCACGGATGGTGGCGAACGAGCGGCGATAGATCTCGGCTCCGTCGGTCAGGTACTCGTGCACCGTGCCACTCTATGCGCAGCCCCAGAGCGCCCTACTCGGGCGTGAGGACCACGAGGTCGTGGGGACCGGGCGGGGCGCCGCAGGCGCGTTCGCACGACACGACGTGCACCCGCCCGCGCGGATCACCGGAGCGCACCAGCTCCTCGGCGGCGCCCATCGCATCGGTCTCGGCGCGGGCGCAGCCACGGTTCCCGACGCACGAGCTCACCTGGAGCCACGGTGAATTCGCGTCGAAGATCAGCCCCATCGGCGCGAGCACGCGCACGACGGTCTCGGCCGAACCCTCGTCGAGGTCGTGCACGCACAGCGTCCGCCCCGGGGTCACGGTGATCGGGTGCTCGGCGGCGGCGATGAGCCGCGCGGTGTGCGCGGGGAGGCGGCCCAGGCGCAGGCCGGCGCCCAGCGTGACCCGGCCGTCGTGCTGCTCCAGCCAGCCGACCGGGGGCGCGGGTGGATTCGGTACCGTACGCGGACCGGTCAGAGCCCCGCCGAGAACGTGGGCCAGGGCCGCGGCACCGCCGTCGATGTCGCGAATCCGCCACGCTCCGGAGCGGACGTCGACGAATGCCGCTGCAGCCGCGAGCATCGAGCCGACCGTCGGCGGTAGGTCGGTGGGGCAGCCGTCCAGGAACAACGATCCGGTACGGACCTCCACATCCGCGGCGAGCGCCGCAACGTCGCCCGTGCCGTCGTCGAGCGCGAACAGGAAGCGGCCTGGCAGGTTCGCCAACGACGGTGTCGCGCAAAGCTGCTCGTCGAGCTCGACGATCAACGGGCGGATGTCGACGGTGCCGCCCCGGCGCCCGGACAGCGGGGAGGCGACGATGTTGCGCACCCGCTCGTGCGGTACGGAAGGCAGCAGCCCGATGCCCGCGAGCCGAGCCTGGGCGTCGGGGTCGCCGACCGAGCGGAGCTGGATGTTGCCGCGCGAGGTGAGTTCGAGGTCACCGCGGTCTCCGGCCAGGTCGGCGAGCGCGTCGAGCTGCTCCGGCGAGATCCGCCCGCCGGGCAGCCGGACCCGTAGCAACGTGCCGTCCGCGGCCGCGTGCGGACGCACGACTCCCGGGCAGGCGTCCTCCATCGAACCGGTCAGACGTCCTGGTCGGAGACTGGGGGCAGGGTCACGACCTGCCCGGCGTATGCGAGCCCGGAGCCGAAGGCCATCACCAGGGCTGTCTGGCCGGGCTTGGCCTTGCCGCTGCGGATCAGCTCCTCCATCGCGAGTGGGATCGACGCCGCCGAGGTGTTGCCGGTGGTCACGATGTCCTCGGCGATCACGACGTCGTCGGACAGCTCGAGCGCCTTGGTCAGCACCTGCGTGATGCGGATGTTCGCCTGGTGCGGGATGAACACCTCGATGTCCTCGGCCCCGAGGCCGGCCTTGGCCAGGGCGTCCTGGCAGGCACCCAGAAGGTGGGTGGCGCACCACCGGAACACCTTGCTGCCCTCCATCCGGATGTACGGGCGCGCGGGGAACTCGGCGCCGTCGCGGAACGCCGTGACCTCATCGAAGTAGGTGCCGAAGTCCTTGTCCTGGTAGATCGCGCCGGTGAAGTTGCCGTCGGCGCCCCACGCGACCGCACCGATGCCCACCTCCTCGGACGGTCCCACCACCGCGGCGCCCGCGCCGTCGGCGAAGATGAATGCGCAGGTGCGGTCGTGCTTGTCGACGAAGTCGGACAGGCGTTCGACGCCCACCACGATCGCGTGCTGCACGGCGCCGCTGCGGATCAACGCATCGGCATTGGCGAGCGCCGTGCTGAAACCCGAGCATCCGGCGGTGATGTCGAAGGCCGCGATGTTGTCGAGGCCCAGCCCGAGCGCCACCTGCGGTGCCATCGACGGCCCGAACACCAAGCGGCTGTTGGTCGCGATGATGACGCAGTCGATCTCCGACGCCTCCATGTTCGCCGCCCGCAGGGCGTCCTCGGCGGCTGCGACGCTCATCGCCAGGATGGTCTCGTCCTTCGCAGCGAACCGCCGGGACTTGATCCCCGACCGGGTCTGAATCCATTCGTCGGTCGACTCGATATCGTCCACGATCTCGGCGTTGGGCACCTCGCGCCGCGGCCGGTACGCCCCGACTCCGAGGATCGCGGTGTGGGGGAGTCTCGCCGGAGCCGGAGGCGCAATCGAAGTCGATCGAGTCATCGCGGTAGCTTCTCCATCCTCGGCTCAATGATGTGAACCGATCAGTTCAAGTAAGATGTACATGCTTAACATGGACCGACCGGTTCAAACAAGAACCGTGGATCACAACGTTCGGCGCGTCGGCTTGTACGCGCACACACGAATGGAGGGGCGGCGGACATCGATGGCGACGCGACCGAGACCTAAGCAGAGGCTTGTGAACTCCGCGCTGACCCTGGTCAGCCAGCACGGGTTCGCGGACGCCGGGTTGGCGGAACTGACAGCCGCCAGCCGGGCGTCGCGAAACTCGCTCTACCAGCACTTTCCCGGTGGCAAGGCCGAACTGGTGGAGACCTCGACAGGCCTCGCCGGTCGGCGGCTGTCGCGCTACATCGACGCCGCCACGTCGACCGGCGACCCGTACGTCTGGATCGACCGCTTCATCGAACTGTGGAAGCGTGTTCTGGTGGCCTCGGACTACCAGACCGGCTGCCCGGTGCTCGCGGCCGCCCTCGCGGACGGCGAGCCGCGGGTTCAGGCCGCCGCGACCTCGGTCTATGAGGAGTGCCAGCAGAAGGTCGCCACGGCGCTGGTGCGCTCCGGCGCCGACGAGGGCGCGGCCCGCGTGTTCGCCAGCATGCTGATGAGCGCGGTCGAAGGAGCCGTCGCCCGGTCCCGCGCCGCGCGTGACGTGACACCGCTCAACGACGTCCGCGATTCGGTGCGCATCCTGCTCGACTCGGTGCTCTCGAGCACCGGTAAGGCGGCCGATCAGCAGGCGGCGCGTGGCCGGTAGGGTCGGTTAGGTGATCCTCATCCTGTCGACGTCCGACACCGATCTGCTCAGTGCCAAGGCGAGCGGCGCCGACTACCGGTGGGCGAACCCGGCCCGGATCAGCGTGGAACTCGACCTCCCGGGGCTGCTCGACGGCGCCGATATCGTGGTCGTCCGCATCCTGGGTGGCCGGCGGTACTGGGAGAACGGTTTGGCCGCGCTCGCGGCGAGTGGTCGGCCCGTGGTCGCCGTGTCGGGGGAGCAGGCACCGGATGCCGATCTGATGGAGGCGTCGACGGTGGCGGCGGGCGTCGCGACGCAGGCACACGCCTATCTCGCGGAGGGCGGTCCCGAGAACCTGGCCCAGCTGCACGACTTCCTGTCCGACACGATCCTGCTGACCGGGCTGGGCTTCGAGCCGCCCGCAAGCGCGCCGCGGTGGGGCGTCGTGGAGCGGCCGCACCCGGGCTCCGCGGGGTCGGACGCGGTCGGCCGACCCAGGATCGGTGTCCTCTACTACCGCGCACAGCATCTCGCGGGCAACACCGCGTACATCGATGCGCTCGCCGCGGCCATCGAGGTCCGCGGCGCCGTCGCCGTCCCGATCTTCTGCGCTTCCCTGCGCACGGCGGATCCGGGCCTCGTCGCCGAACTGGCCGGCCTCGACGCGCTCGTCGTGACCGTTCTCGCCGCGGGCGGCACCACGCCGGCGACGGCGGGCGCGGGCGGCGACGACGAGGCGTGGGACGTGGGTGCTCTGCGCGACCTCGACATCCCGGTGCTACAGGCCTTGGCGCTCACGACATCCCGCGCGCAGTGGGCCGAATCCGACGACGGCATGTCGCCATTGGACGTCGCTACGCAGGTTGCGATCCCGGAGTTCGACGGCCGCATCATCACGGTCCCGTTCTCGTTCAAGGAGATCGGTTCGGACGGTCTGCCGAGCTACGTCCCCGATGCCGAACGCGCCTCCCGGGTCGCGGGACTGGCGGTACGGCACGCGCTCCTGGGGTCGATCCCCAACGGCGACAAGCGGATCGCGCTGTTGCTCTCGGCGTATCCGACGAAGCACGCCCGGATCGGCAACGCCGTCGGGCTGGACACCCCGGCGTCGGCGCTCGCGCTGCTGCACCGGATGCGCAGCGCTGGATACGATCTCGGCCCCGAGACCGGTTCGGAGGCGATCCCCGGGCTGGCCCTCGATCCTGTCGACGACGATTCGGACGCCTTCATCCACGCACTCATCGCGCGAGGCGGCCAGGACCCGGACTGGCTGTCGGACGAGCGGCTCGACGCCAGCGAGGTCACGGTCGCAGCGGACGAGTACCGGCAGTGGTTCGACACCCTGCCCGCCGAGCTGCGCGACGCCGTGGTCGAGCACTGGGGACCCCCGCCCGGGCAGCTGTTCACCACATCGTCCGGCGAGATCGCCGTCGCCGCAATGCGGTTCGGAAACCTCGCGATCATGGTCCAGCCGCCCCGCGGGTTCGGGGAGAACCCCGTGGCCATCTACCACGACCCGGACCTGCCCCCGAGCCACCACTATCTGGCGAGCTACCGCTGGCTTGCGGCGCCCGCGTCGGCGGGCGGATTCGGCGCCGACGCGGCGATCCACCTGGGTAAGCACGGCAACTTGGAGTGGTTGCCCGGCAAGACCCTCGGGATGTCTGCAGCGTGCGGCAGCGACGCCGCGCTCGGTGACCTTCCCCTCGTCTACCCTTTCCTGGTCAACGACCCCGGTGAGGGCACCCAGGCCAAACGGCGTGCGCACGCCGTGCTGGTCGATCACCTCATCCCGCCCATGGCGCGCGCCGAGTCGTACGGCGACATCGCCCGGCTCGAGCAGTTGCTGGACGAGTACGCGAATATCGCCAGCCTCGATCCCGCCAAGCTGCCGATGATCCGGCAGCAGATCTGGACCCTGCTGCAAGCAGCGAAGTTGGACCATGACCTGGGCCTCACCGACCGCCCCGACGAGGACGCATTCGATGAGATGATCCTGCACGTCGACGGATGGCTGTGCGAGATCAAGGACGTGCAGATCCGCGACGGCCTGCACATCCTCGGCGCTCCGCCCGCGGGCGAGGCGGAGACCGACCTGGTGCTCGCGATCCTGCGGGCGCGGCAGATGTGGGCCGGCGGTGTGCATGTGCCGGGTTTGCGCGAGGCCCTCGGCATGACGGAGGACGGGTCCGCGTCGAAGGCTGCGACCGACGAGTTCGAGTCGCGCGCCAGAGCACTCGTCGCCGCGGCCGCAGCGTCGGGCTGGGACCGCGCAGCGGTCGATGCACTCACCGAGGACCCGGCCGTGCGCGCGGTGCTGCGGTTCGCCGCCGACGAGGTGGTGCCGCGGCTGCGGGCCACCGGCGCCGAGCTCGACCACGTCCTGCACGCGCTCGACGGCGGTTTCGTCCCCGCGGGCCCGTCCGGGTCCCCGTTGCGGGGACTGGTGAACGTGCTGCCCACGGGCCGGAACTTCTATTCGGTGGACCCGAAGGCGGTGCCGTCCCGGCTGGCGTGGGCCACCGGGCAGGAGCTCGCGGAGTCGCTGGTCGCGCGGTACCGCGACGAGCACGACGGGCGCTATCCGCCGTCGGTCGGCCTGTCGGTGTGGGGCACGTCCGCCATGCGCACGGCGGGCGACGACATCGCCGAGGTGCTCGCGCTGATCGGCGTCACCCCGGTCTGGGACGAGCAGTCCCGTCGCGTGGCCGGCCTCGAGCCGATCAGCCTGCAGGAGCTGGGTCGGCCCCGGATCGACGTCACCGTGCGCATCTCGGGATTCTTCCGCGACGCGTTCCCTCACGTCGTGGCCATGCTCGACGACGCCGTGCGCCTCGTCGCCGCGCTGGACGAGCCGGACGAGCTCAACTTCGTCGCCGCCCACACCCGAGCGGCGTTCGCCGAACACGGCGATCGGCGCCGGGCCACGACCCGTGTGTTCGGCTCCAAGCCGGGCACATACGGCGCCGGGCTGCTCGCGCTGATCGACTCGAAGAACTGGCGCACCGACGCAGATCTCGCCGAGGTGTACACCGCGTGGGGTGGTTTCGCGTACGGCCGCGGCCTCGACGGTGCGCCCGCCGCAGACGACATGCGGGCCGCGTACCGACGGATCGCCGTGGCGGCCAAGAACATCGATACCCGCGAGCACGACATCGCCGACTCGGATGACTACTTCCAGTACCACGGCGGCATGGTCGCCACCGTGCGCCACCTGACCGGCGCGGATCCCGAGGCGTACGTGGGGGATTCGACCCGACCCGACTCCGTCCGCACACGCACGCTGAACGAGGAGACCAACCGTGTGTTCCGCGCCCGCGTCGTCAACCCGCGGTGGATGGCGGCGATGCGGCGGCACGGGTACAAGGGCGCCTTCGAGATGGCGGCCACGGTCGACTACCTGTTCGGCTTCGACGCGACCGCGGGTGTGATGGCCGACTGGATGTACGACACCCTTGCGCAGAACTACGTGCTCGACGCCGAGAACCGCGAGTTCATGCAGCGGTCCAACCCGTGGGCGTTGCACGGTATCGCGGAGCGGCTGCTCGAGGCCGACCAGCGGAACCTCTGGGCCCGACCAGACCCGCAGACCCTCGCCGACCTCCAGCGCGTCTACCTCGAGACCGAAGGCGATATCGAGGACCGGTGAGGAACTCATCGAGTGGATCGATTCCCCGTGGGTATTCCCCTCGGGCCGATCTCGATCCATCGTGAGCGCAAAAGGGTCGGTAGCGGCGCTTCGAATCTAGCGTGGAGGGGTGAGCACCTCACCGCGCACCCGTCCGATCATCGGCGTGGCACTGGAACCGTTCGGGTGGCACCCCGCTGCCTTCGCGGAGACGGGCGCCGACCCCCTGGCGGCGACCAGCGCGGAACATTGGACGTCCCTCGCGCGCGCCGCGGAGGCCACCGGTGCCCACTTCGCCACCTTCGAGGACTCCTTCACCGTTACGGCGCGCGACCGACTCACCGGCCGCCTCGACGCCACGCTCCTCGCCTCCCGGGTCGCACCCGCCACCAGCCGCATCGGCCTGGTTCCGTCGGTGACCGTCACGCACACCGAGCCGTTCCACGCGTCCAAGGCCATCGCCACGCTCGACCACATCAGCGGCGGCCGCGCCGGCATTCGTCCGGTGGTCACCGGCTCGGCGGCGCAGGCGGCCCTGTTCGGCCGCAAACAGGTGCAGTCAGCGGATTCGTTGCGCCGCGAGGCGGCCGAGTACATCTCGGTGCTGCGCGACCTCTGGGACAGCTGGGACGACGACGCTGTGATCAAGGACGTCGCCACCGGGCGGTACGTCGACCGTGACCGCTTGCACTACGTCGACTTCGAAGGGGAGTTCTTCTCCGTGAAGGGGCCGTCCATCACCCCACGGCCGCCGCAGGGTCAGCCCGTCGTCCTGGTCGGGTCGGACGGCGACGGTGACAACCGGCTAGCGGCGCGCACGGCCGACGTGGTGCTGATCCCGGTGCGTTCCGAGCACGACGCGATCGGCGCGCGGGCCCGCCTCCGGGAGGCCGGTGTTCCCGACTCCGCGCCCGTACTCGCGGACGTCACCGTCTTCCTCGCCGACTCCGACCGCACGGCGGTCCGCCGCCTGGCCAAATTGGACCGCCGCGAACCGTCGAGGGACGAGACACTCACCTACGCAGGCACCGGCGCCGGGTTACTCGCGCTCATCGAGGAGTGGCGCGGGCTGGGTATCGACGGGGTGCGGATCCGCCCGGCCGTGAACGACGTCGACCTCCCGCGGCTGCGCGAAGCCCTCGCGGTTCTGCCACCTCCGCCGTCGAGCGGGACGCTCCGCGCAGCTCTCGGACTGCCGGTGCCCGTCCACCGCTACGCCGTGACGGACTGACCGGCCATGACCACGACCAATCCGCCCCTCTCCGTCCTCGACCTCGCGCCGATCCCCGCCGGCGGCAACCCGGCGCAGGCTCTGCGCAATGCGATCGACCTCGCACGCCACGCCGAATCATGGGGCTATCACCGGTATTGGGTGGCCGAACACCACTTCGTGGACGTCGCCAGCGTGGCCCCGGCCGTCCTGATCGGCCAGATTCTGGCGGCCACGTCGACGGTCCGGGTCGGGTCGGCGGCGGTACAGCTCGGTTACACGACGACACCCGCGGTGGCCGAGGCGTTCGGGACGCTCGCCGCGCTGTACCCGGGCCGCGTCGACCTGGGCGTGGGGCGATCCGCCCAGCGCCGAGCGCAGGCCAGGGCCGCCGCCGCCACCGCTGGGGCGCGCATCTGCGCCCCGGTGGGCGAGCCCCGGCTCGTGGACGGACTGCTGGTACCCCCGCGCTTCGACCCCGCGACGGTGCTCGCCAGGCCGAGAGTGCTGGCGGGACTCGAGGCGCTGGTGCCCACAGGGGACGCGCCGTCGTTCGCAGCACAGGTGGGCGAGTTGGCCGACCTCGTCGCCGGTACCCGCGAAGTCGCGGGCACGCGCCTACGCTCGCGGGTGGCGGAGCTGATCGATGGGCCGCTGTGGATCTTCGGCTCGAGTGCGGGGGAGAGCGCGACGGTGGCCGGTGCTCGCGGCCTGCCGTTCGTCGCGAACTATCACGTCAGCCCGGCGACGACGTTGGAGGCGGCCGTCGCCTATCGGGACGCGTTCCGTCCGGGCGCCCTGCCCGCCCCGCATCTGGTGGTGTCCGCCGATGTGGTGGTCGGGGAGACCGAAGCGCGTGCTCGGGAACTCGCGGCCGGTTACGCGAAATGGGTGCATTCGATCCGGTTCGGCGACGGCGCGATCGAGTTCCCCACCGACAGTGCCGATCTCACCGCCGAGCAGCGGGCCGCGGTCGCGGACCGCACCGATACGCAGTTCGTCGGCGCACCCAGCGCCGTCGCCGACCGGCTGCGCACCCTGGGGCGGGTGACCGGCGCCGACGAGCTGGTGATCACGTCGGTCACCCACGACCATGGCGCACGGTTGCACTCGCACGAGTTACTGGCGAAGGAATGGGGGATCCTATGACCGCACGGTCGGATCGCCGGGATGTTCCGGTGCGAGAAGGGCGGCAGCGCAAGCCGATCCATCTCGGTGCTCACTTTCCCGGCGTCAACAACACCACCGTGTGGCAGGACCGCGCGGCGGGCAGCCAGATCGACTTCGCATCGTTCGAGTACCTTGCACGGGTCGCAGAGGACGCGCGGTTCGACTTCTTCTTCCTCGCCGAGGGCCTGCGGCTGCGCGAACACCTCGGCCGGATCCACGACCTCGACGTCGTCGGGCGCCCGGATACGTTCACGGTGTTGGCGGCGCTCGCCGCCGTGACCGACCGGCTGGGGTTGGCGGGCACCATCAACACCACTTTCAACGAGCCGTTCGAGGTCGCTCGCCAGTTCGCGACGCTCGATCACCTGTCCTGCGGCCGGGCGGCGTGGAACATGGTCACGTCGTCCGACGCGTTCACCGGCGAGAACTTCCGCCGCGGCGGCTTCCTCGCCCACGCGGACCGGTACCGGCGCGCCGCCGAGTTCGTGACGGTCGCGGGCAGGTTCTGGGATGCGTGGGACCCCGGGCCGGACGGCACAGGGGTCCCCACCCGGGTCGTGCACCGCGGTGAGCAGTTCACCGTCGACGGCTACCCGGAACTTCCGCGCAGTCCACAGGGCCACCCCGTGTTGCTACAGGCCGGTGACTCCGCGGACGGGCGGGAGTTCGCGGCCACCCACGCCGACGCCGTCTTCACCCGGCACGGCACGCTGGACGCGGGCCGCGAGTTCTACGCCGACGTCAAACGCAGGGTCGCCGCCCACGGCCGGAATCCCGAGCACGTCAAGGTGTTCCCGGCCGCGGCGTTCGTCATCGGCGACACCGAGGCCGACGCGCAGGAGCGGGCGCGCCACATCCGGCGACGACAGGTGGGCCCACAGACCGCGATCAACTTCCTCGAGCAGGTGTGGGGGCGAGACCTGTCCGGATACGATCCGGACGGCCCGGTGCCGGCGGAGGATCCGACGTTCGATGCGGTCACGCAGGGACGCGCCCGACAGGGGGATCCACGGGAGATCGCGGCACGGTATCGCGCTCGCGCCGAGGCCGACGGCCTGACGATCCGGGAGTTGGTGATCGAGATGACGGCCCGGCAGCAGTTCGTCGGCACTCCGGAGACGGTCGCGGACGAGATCGACAGGTACGTGCAGGCCGACGCGTGCGACGGCTTCATCCTGGTGCCCCACCTGACCCCGACCGGGCTCGACGACTTCGCGTCGCGGGTGGTGCCGATCCTCCAGGAGCGCGGTGCATTCCGGTCGGAATACACGGGGCGGACGCTGCGGGATCACCTCGGTCTGCCGCAGGTCGCGAGCACGCACGCCGCTCGTCGTACGGGGTAGTGGCTAGGTGCATCGGATCGGTATCAGGTCGCGGCCAACGCCCGCTTGAGCCCCACGGCGTCGCCGAGCAGTTGCTCGTAGTCGCCGAGCGGGAACTCGTACGGTAGCTCCAACCGCAGTTCGGCGACCCCGTCCAGTGCCGGGTCGGCGACCAGCCGCTCCGCGATCTCGGCCACGGTGCCCACCAGGTCGGGAGCGAAGAGCGTCCGGCGCTCGCCGTGCGCAGTCGAGGTGCGCTCGTGCCGCGACGCCTCGTAGGCCCGGTACCGGGCGCGGGTGGCGCGATCGGCCGAATCGGTGGGTACCACGACCCGCCCGACCGCGATCCGCGACCGCGCCGCCCGGTCACGCTCGGCGACCGCGGCCCGATACTCGTCGATCAGCGCGCGCTGCACGGCGCCGAACCCGCCCCGCTCGAACAGTGCGGCGTCGAATCCGCTGCCGGACACGATGTTCCCCGAGAGCAGGTGCAGCCCGGCACCGCCCGCCCAACGGGACGAGGCCCGGCTGCCACCCCCGTACCAGAGGCGGTCACGCAGTCCGGGTCGGTGCGGTTGGAGCCGCGGTCGCTGCCGGTTGCCGGGCGACTCGATCATCGCGTCGGCGCCACCTACGTACGCGCCGGACACGTGGTCGACCACCCGCTGTATCCGGCCGTACCCGAGATCGTATGTGCGCCAGTCGCCGTCGTACACCAGATCGCCCAAGAGGTCGGCGTGCGGCATTCCGGTGCTGAATCCGGCCTGAATCCGCCCGTCGGACAGCGCATCCGCCATCGCGAGGTCCTCGGCGAGACGGAACGGCGACTCGTAGCCGATGGGGATCACCGCGGTCCCCAGTTCGATGGTCGCGGTCCGCTGGGACGCGGCGGCAAGGAATACCGCGGCCGAGGAGACCCCGTGCTCGAGGTGGCGCTGACGCACCCACGCGCCGTCGTACCCCAACCGCTCGGCCAGCTCGAACACCCTCAGCGTGGCCTCCAGCCCGCCCACCGGATCGTCGTCGGGGTAGTTGCCGGGAGTGAGCACGGCGAGAGACTCGATCGGCATCTAGAAACTCGCCGCCGGGTCGAGCGACGACCGTGCGATGCCGGTTCCGGCGACGCCCCACTTGGCGAATATCCGGGCGTAATCGCCGGTGCCGATCAGTCGGTTCACTGCGTCGACCAGGAGTGGCGCCAACGGCGATCCCTTCGCGGTGACGAAACCGACCGTGGTTCTGCTGATCTGGCCGAGAAACCGCGACCCGGGAAGCTTGCCCGCCGCGTACTTCAGCGACAGGGTGGGCCCGAACTCCACGTCGGCCTTGTCTGTCTGCAGTGCCAGGATGATTCCGCCGTTGTCGCTGTAGTAGGCGCCCGAGTAGGGTGGTCTCCCCAGCCGAGCACAGTCGCCGGCGCCCTTGGTCAGAATGTCCTGGAACGTCGAGCCCGGGGAGGTCGCGATCCGCTTGCCGCAGAGGTCGGTCAGCGTGGTCACCGCCTCGAGACCCGAGGCCTCGGTACCGAGGAAGGCCTGCCCATCGGTGAGGTAGGTGGCGAAGTCGACCACCGCGAGGCGGCCCGCAGTGACACCGAAATTCGCCTGACCCACCTGATAACGCCCGCTCTGCACCCCGGGGATGATCGTGGCGAACGTGCCGTGCTGCTCGTCCCACGAGACGCCCAGCACCTTCGCGACCGCGTTGCGCAGGTCCACATCGAGGCCCACCTCGTGCCCGGCCGGGACCTCACCGGCATGGGGTAGCTGGTCGATGCCTGGCGAAGCGACGGTACCGATACTGATCGTGGTGGTGCCGGCGGGTAGCCGAGCGTGCAGCGCG
>CAJCHX010000328.1 GCA_903970215.1 Acidobacteriaceae bacterium | reverse complement strand
CGAACCATGCTTCGACGGCGGCATCGGCATGCTCCACCGAGCGGGAGTTGTGGAAATAGTCCATGACGCAGGTGATGCCGGAGTCCAGCGCTGCCGCGGCGCTGAGCCGAGTGGCGACGTCGACATCGTACGGGCGGTAATGCTCCGACAACTGTGCCATGACGGCTCTGATGTACTGCTGCAGATCCACGTCCGGGAACAGCCGCCTCAGCTGAGACTCCCAGCAGTGTCGATGGGTGTCGTGCATACCCGGCATCACGATGGCGCCGCGGACATCCACGGTCTCGACCGCACCGTCGAGCTGGTCGGCGAGCCCGACACCGACGGCCTCGATCGTGTCATCCAGGAGCAGTACGTCCCCCTGCGCGAAGTCGCCGATCTCGGGATCCATCGTCAATACCGCGCCACCACTCAACAACAACCGACCACCAGGGCTCTGCGCGGCGCGGTTCACCCTCGTCAACGCGCGGGTCGCAAGGGGTCCTGCCCGCGTTTCCCTAACCATGGCCCGCGCACACCGGCACAACGGCAGGAAGAAGAGTTTTCATCATCGACAGGCGACGAGCCCGCCTAGTCGCGCAGATGTTGCACGAACCAGTCGGAGGAGATTGCGTTTCGCTCGACCGGATGGTTGTAGAGCGCATGCTCGCCGTCCTCCCATTCGACCCACCGTCCGGTGGACCCACCCGCGTCGAGAAGGGGCTGCTGGTCGGCGACGTTGAAGATGGCGTCGGCGGCCGCGTACAGCACCAAGGGGTTGGTCAAGCGATATCCCCGATCGAGAAAGGTCAGCGCGTCCAGTGCCTGGTCAATGTATGCATCGTCCGCCCCCCCGAAGAACTCCCGCAGGAACTCAGGCGGGACCGGGAACGACGGGTTCTTGGGATCGGCAGGACCTCCGTTCATGCACGACGCCAGGAATCGGTCGTCGGAGGCCGCAGCCAGCGCAGCGAACAGACTGCCGAAGCTGTTGCCCCACACCCCGAACCGGGGGATCACCGCCTCGTCGGTGGCGAGCCAGTCGGCGCACGCACTCACGGCCGCGGCCAGGTCCGGTCCGCCGTACATGCCGTCGACCAAGCGGGTGTAGCCCTGGCCTGGAAGCTCGACGACCAAGGCGTGCAGGCCGCGGTCGGCGAGTGCTTCGGCCATGGAGAAGTAGGCCGGCCCCCACCCGTTCATGCCACCGAACACGATCACGGCCGGAGCCGGCGTGGACTC
>CAJCHX010000327.1 GCA_903970215.1 Acidobacteriaceae bacterium | reverse complement strand
GCGGACGTTGCCTTCGCTGTCCGCCGAACGTGGCGTCCGGCGCGGACGTTGCCTTCGCTGTCCGCCGAACGTGGCGTCCGGCGCGGACGTTGCCTTCGCTGTCCGCCGAACGTGGCGTCCGGCGCGGACGTTGCCCTCACTCCCCGCCGTGCGCTTGGGTGGCGTCGCGGCGATGTGGGCCACGACGATCCGCGCGAACTTTCGAAATTGTGCAGGACCGCGGCGATCGTAGCTGCTGCGATCGGGTGAGCCACTCGTCGGAGCCGGCTGCCTGCGTGGACGGACGTGACGTTCCGCCTCGTCAGTCGGCGATATCCGGGCGTTCGCTGCGACGTTCGTCATCGGTGGCGCTCTGCCGCGTCGGAGTTGTGGTCGGCCGATCCGCCCGGGTTGGTACGGCGAGCGCTCCGGTCGGTGAATGCGCGCGCCGCTCGTCCGCCTCTCGTGCAGGGCGCTTCCGTTGGAAACGCCTGTCTATCTCCCCCAAACCCGCGTCCCATGGTGCATGCAGGATGTGTCCCCTGTGGCGCGGTCTGCCCACGGCTCGTGGCGATCGCGGTAGCAGCCGACTGAGTAGACCGGTAGCGACCCCTGGATCGGCTGGCAAGTGATCGTGGAGAAGCCCTCCGGGCCGTAGGCAGCTAGCAGCTAGTGCGCGACGCCCAACAGGTTCGTAGTGCGCACGCGGGCTCGTCGGTCCAACCTGGGTGACGTTCGCGTTGCCGCGGTCAGCAGTTCGGTGACACTGGGAGTCGGGGCAGGACTGCCAGTCGCGCGCGGCCGTACGGTGCCAGGCCGGATGTCCCGCGCGATACCTACTGCGCACGGTAGTGGGTCGTGGGTTGTGCGATGTGAGTCGGCGACGGAGTCGTGGTGGTTGCTAGGAAAGCCCGCGGCGACCCGCGGCGATCAGAGGAGTCGGCAGATGTCGTGGCGGGCCATGTGGTGGTGGAGCTACCCGGAACTCCGTCTGAAGGCATCGTCGTGGAGCGAGGACGGGTTGTGGGGAGGTTGCAACGAGGCCAGGCTGTGCGGAGATTGCAATAAGGCCCGGGTCGTTCGCAGCGCAGCTACGGGCGCGCGCGGGTGGCGCGGCGCGTGCGCCCGTTCCGCCCGCGGCCGAGTCTTCACCGCGCTGTTGCCTTCGTGCCCTAGGCGTCGACGGTGCCCTGGGAGGCGGCAGCCGCATTGGCGCCAGTGCGCGAGTGCGGTGGATGTTTCACGTGAATCCTGTCGATCGACTTTCGGTGATGTGCCGTGCGATCGGCGTCGGAAGCTAGCGGGGAGGCCGATCCGGGCCGGGCACTCCCCCGCACAGTGTTGAGTGGTTGTTTCACGTGAATCCGTGCGTCTCGCTAGATGGGTGGCTCAGACCCCCTGGGGCGGGTGCGGCATAGAGATGGCGGACGCGGCGCAGTGCGACCCCGTCGTAGTTTGCCCGCCACCCGCAGACGTGGGTCAGGCCTCAGCATCGTGACCGCCTCATTCGGCGCCCATGACCACAACGGCCCCCTCGGCGAAGTGGCGGCAGGTGCTCTTCGGGCGGCGGTCTGGTGACCAGCGCATGCGCTTTTGCCGGGCGCCTGGTCGGCGCGACGCCGGTGCAGACGGATTGGCAAATCGCTGGGATCGATAAGGGCCGGGTCGGTCGGCACCGTAGGACGACTGCCGGTGGTGGTGGAGCACCGCGTCATGAGCGGTGATGACAGCAACGTGATTGGTTGCGTCACGACGGGCTCCGGTACCGGTGGCCGCTCCTGCGCGCGCGAGCCGCTGGGCCTGAGATCCTGCGACGCAGTCGATCCGGACCTGTGGCGCGAGGGGGTCGATCACCGTTCTCCCCGGGTGTTCGCACGCAGCGGTGGCGCCGTAGTGGGTGGGGTTCCGACGGGCTTTGGTCTCATTCGTCTGCGATCCGGACCCGTCCCTCGCACGCGGGGTAGGTGTGGGTCATCGAGATGAGCCGGGATCGGGGCACAGGCCGGCTTCCGGTGCATTCTGTGTACCGCGGTGGTGTCCTGCGGTGGCCGGGGTGGTGACCCAGCCGGACGGCCACCAACCGCGGGCAGTGGCCGCAAAGGCATAGAGCGGCTGTACCGTCGCGTCGGGCGACGCATGCAAGTTCGCCCGGAGCGGGTCTGCCGGTTCGTCGTCTACCCCGTCGATGCCACCCCTGCTGTGGTGCGAGGTATTCGATCGTCCGATGGCGACCAGCTGCCCGTCGTCGTGAGCGCAGTGAGCCACGTCCAAGGGGAGGGTTCCCGTGCCCATCCTCCTGCGTGCTGCGGGCCACGACGGTCCACACCGGGTGCCGAGGCGTCGCCTCGGGTCGTCCGAGGCGGACGGGAGTCGGCGAGTCGGTCAGTGAGTGTTTCGTCCGAGTGGTCGCGTGCAACGTGAGAGCGGTCGACGCGATGAGGTCGCGAATGTTTCACGTGAATCGACGTCAGGCGAGACAGGGTGGCCCTCAAGTCGGCAGGCGAGCGGGGGCCGCAGTACTGAGGGCGTTGCGGCGTCCCCTCAACGGCGGTCCAGAGCGCGGTGAACACGAGGACCGCTCGGGTGCTCCGAGCGCCCGCGCGGCTATGTGCGGCACGGCGGGATCCGCGAGCGGTCCTTTTACCGGCCTGAGGTCCGTCAGCTCGCCGGGTCGCGCACCGTACCGCCCGGCGGCGTTGCCCGTTGTCGCCGAGGCGGCTCATCTACCCGGCGGGCAGCTTTGCCGCGCGAGCGGTGGTCGCGGGGTGTGTTGCGGAGTCGGGTTGGGGGTGCGCGTGTTGTCGCCAACGTGCTTCTCGTACCCGGTGGGTAGCTATCGTCGTGCGTTCGGTGGTAGCGGAGTGTGTTGCGGGGTGTGTTGCCGAAGCCTGCGCGGCCGGCTGCACCGCGTCGTCGGCCAATGCGGGTGCCGCCGAC
>CAJCHX010000326.1 GCA_903970215.1 Acidobacteriaceae bacterium | reverse complement strand
CGGCGAGCCGCGCCACCGCCTCGCCCACATACGTGCCCTGCGGTATCGAGGCGGCGCAGCTCATCCGCGAGCCCGGGACCGCCGCGGCGTCGCCCGCCGCGAAGACCCGCGGGTCGGAGACGCTGCGCAGACGCTCGTCGACCACGACCCGTCCGGCGGCATCGACGTCCCATCCGCTGCGCGCAGCGAGGTCCGCCACACCGTGCGCGATCGCCCACAGGACCAGGTCGGCGTCGAGCGGCCCACCGGAGCCGAGCCGAAACCCTGCGTCCCCGGGAACCAGCCCTGCGTCCCCGGGCACCACGGTGTCGCGCACGATCTGCACCCCCGACTCGCGCAGGCCGTCCTCGACGCGCGCTCGCGCACCGTCGGACAGGCTCGCGCCCAGTTCAGGGCTGATCAGGCGCACTGAAAGATCCGGCCGCGCCGCCGCCACCTCGGCCGCTGTCTCGATGCCGGTCAGACCACCGCCCACGACGACCACTGTGCCGCGGGCCGGCAGCGCCGCAAGGGCTACCCGGGCCGCCTCCGCGTCCTCCCAGGTGCCGACATCGAACGTGCCCGCGGGCGCCGCACCGCCCGCGCCGACGGCGTACACCAGGTGGTCGAACTCCATCTCACCGCCGTCGGTGATGGTGAGACCACCGTCGCCGATCTTGTCGACGGCGCCCGATCGCACCGCAATCCCCGGTCGAAGCATGTCGACCAGCGGCACCGTCGCGGTGCCCGCGTCCGCGATGTGCTGGTGCAGCCGAATCCGCTGCACGAACTCCGGCCTCGGATTTATCACGGTGACCTGCGCCTCGGACCTCTTCCGGAGCCGATTGGCGGCGATCACGCCCGCATATCCAGCACCCACAACAACGACCTTCATGCCAGCCTCCTGCACTCGTCAGCGTATCGATCGTCCATAGGACACCGCGCGACGCAAGGATGTGACAGGAAGCCACCGACGATTCGGCTCAGCCCTCCGCGATGGCGGCGAGCGGCGGGGTGTGCGCGGCCCGGATCGCCGGCAGGACCGCTGCGATCACGCCTACGACCGCGGACCCAGCGAGCATGAACAGCACTGTGCGCCAAGGGATCTCGATCGCCGTCAGCCCCTCGTTCTGCAGAGCGTGCACCATCGCTGCGCCGACGGCGACACCGATCACCAGGCCGAGCACCGACCCGAAGACGGCGATCAGGGCGGATTCGAGGTAGATCGATCGACGCAGCTGCGCGCGCAGCATGCCGACGGCGCGCAACATACCGATCTCGCGGCGCCGTTCGACCACGGACAGCGCGAGCGTGTTGACGATGCCGAGCACCGCGATCACGATGGCGAGCGCCAACAACGCGTACAAGACTCCGAGGAATGACGTGATCATGGTGGCAGCCTGATCCTTGACACCCTGCTGGTCGTAGACCTGAACCACCATCAATGGGTCGACGGCCTTCTCGAGCGCGGACTTCACCGCGGCGACGTCGGCGCCGGGCGCCGTCTGCACCCAGATGTTGAGCGGCTCGATCAGCCCCGACGTGGTACCTGCTCCGGCCGGGTACAGCTGGTCCATCACCGACTTGTCGACGATCCACCCGGTGATCAGATTCTGCTGCGGCACATAGATTCCGGTCACGGTGACGGGAACCTGGCTCCCATCGACCAGGGACGTGAGCGCGACCTTGCTGCCCACCGACCAGTTGTGTTGCGCGGCGGTCGTCTGGTCGACCAGCATGCCACCGGCTCCGGGCTCGGCGGCACCCGAGACCCGGTCGAGGTGGAACGAGTCCGAGAGCGTGCCGTCGAGCCCCCGACCGGAGCTGCGATCGCCGTCGATCTTGGCCGGCAGCAGGTATTGCACGGTGCGCCCCGAGACACCTGCGACGTGCGAGATCGCGTCGACGGTGCCCACGGGCATCAGCTGCTCGGGACTCTGCAGCAGGAACGTGGAGAGCATGCCGGTGTCGACCCGCTGATCGACCGTCTTGTGCATCGACGAGCCCAGCGTGCCGATGATGCCCACCATGCCCACTCCGATCACGAGGGCGAAGGCGGTGGCCGTGGTCCGCTGCGGGTTGCGCGCGACGTTGGTCGAACCGAGCCGCCCGGCGGCCCCATAGGTCGAGGTGATCCAGCGCCCGATCCGCCCGAGGACCGGCTCCACTATCGACGGACCGCCGACGAGGACGGCGAGGATCAGCGCGAATCCGGCGATCCCGACGAATATCGCGGACCCGGTGCCGATCGTGGTGCTGGCGATGAACAGCAGCGCGACCGCATTGATCACCAGCGCGGCACCCACTGCGCCCCGCGCCGTGAGATCGGACGACCGGCTGCCGTCCTGCTCCCGCATGGCCGCGACAGGCGGCGTACGCGCTGCGCGCACCGCGGGTACCAACGCCGATCCGGCGGTGACCACCACACCGACGGCGAGCACGGTGACCACGACCCACCACGACACGGTGAGTCCCGACTCGGGGAAGCCACTCCCCCATCGATTCACTCCCCAGCGGAGCAGGAAGGCCAACCCGATGCCGACGCCCAATCCCAACGCGCCGCCGATCAAGCCTACGACCACCGCCTCGAACATCACCGAGTTGCGGACCTGCGAGCGGCTGGCACCGATGGCCCGCAGGAGGGCCAACTCGCGCAGCCGCTGAGCGACGATCATCGAGAAGGTGTTGTAGATGATGCACACGCCCACCAGCAGGCCGATCACGCCGAACATCACGAGGAAGTAGTTGATGAAGGTCAGGCCCTGGTCGACTTGATGCTTATACGCCGCACGCACCTGATCGCCGGTCTGCACCTGGTACTGCGGGTACTGCTTCGCGATCGCGTCCGCGACCTGCTGCGCCGTCGCGCCGCGCACCGCCAGGTCGATGTAGGGCACCGTCGTCCCGTTGCTGAACAGCCGCACCGCCTCGTCGTGGGCGAACAACGCATCGACGTATCCACCCGTGTCCGACGCGGTGCGGTAGGTCCCCACCACCTTCACCTGCGCGACGCCCGACGACCGGCCGGCCACGACCTGCGTCGTCGCACCCACCGGGAGGTCGAGGCTGGCGGCGGCACCCGTGTTGAGCACCATCTCGTCTGCGCTGTTCGGGGCGCGCCCGCTGACGATCGGCAGGCCCGCGGGGTCGAGCTGCTGGTTGGCCGCGAGGTATTCGCCGCCGATCACCTGGGCGCCTGCGTGCTGCACGACCTTCCCGTGACCGTCCCGCAGGGCGATGGTGCCGGTCATCGCGGGCTGAACGGCGCGAACGTCCGCCCTCCCACTCAAGGCCGGGACCAGCGACAGCGGTACCCCGGGCGAGGGTTGCGTGTTCGCCGTGGCGGTGGTGTCGACACCACTCGGCGAGACCCGGACGTCCACACCTTTCGCGGTGTTGGACGACAAGCTGTCGAACGCGCGCGACAGGGTGCCGGTGAACACGAGCGAGCCGGCGATGAACGATGTGCCCAGCACGACGGAGACCACCGTCATCACCAGGCGCCCCTTGTGCGCGAGCAGATTCCGGAGTGCGACGTGGGCGAGAGCGGCCACTGTTACGACCCCAGCGCGGGCGCCGACGGGGCCGGATCGAGGTAGTCGGGCTCATCGGGCCCGACGGGCGGGTTCATCGGCGGCCGGTCGATCGAAGGCGCCAACCAGTCGGGCAGCACGGGCCGACCCGGCAGGATGGCGGATCGCGGCGCAGGCTGCGCGGATCGGGCCGCCATCGCCGCCACCGGCTCGCGGGTACGGACGGGCGGGAGCGCTACCGGCTGCGGCGCTTGCGCCACGACCGGCTCCGCCGCTGCCACCGGCTGCGGCGCTTGCGCCACCGGCTCCGTCACAACCGGCTCGACCGGTTGCGTCACTACGAGCGGCGATGTCGGTTGCTGCGGCTGTACCGGTCCCTCGAACCGGATCATCCGCTCGAGCACCTTCTCTGCTGTCGGGTCACGCATCTCGTCGACAATCCGACCGTCCGCGAGAAACACCACCCGGTCTGCGTACGATGCGGCGCGCGGGTCGTGCGTGACGATCACCACAGTCTGATGGAACTCGTCGACAGCGGCGCGCAGGATGGACAGCACCTCCGCGCCCGCACGGGAATCGAGATTGCCGGTCGGTTCGTCGCCGAAGATGATCTCCGGGCGTCCGGCCAACGCTCGCGCACACGCGACCCGCTGTTGCTGCCCGCCCGACAGCTGGGTCGGACGGTGATCGAGACGATCACGTAACCCGAGGCGGTCGATCACGGTGTCCAGCCACTCGGGATCGGGCTCTCGTTCGGCGATGTCCAGCGGCAGGGTGATGTTCTCCAACGCCGTCAGGGTGGGCACCAGGTTGAACGCCTGGAAGACG
>CAJCHX010000325.1 GCA_903970215.1 Acidobacteriaceae bacterium | reverse complement strand
CACGCTGGTCGGGCATTCCGCGGGTGGCGAGCTCGCGGCCTGGGCCGCGACCCGCGCCACCCTGCCCCCGGGTGCCCCGGGCGCCCCCGGGCCCGGCGGAGCGGTGGTGCCCCGCGCCTTCGTGTCCCTGTCCGGAGTGCTCGACATGCGCAGGTCCACCCACGTCAACAACCACGTCCGGCTTCTGCTCGGCGGCACGCCCAGCCAGGTCCCCCTGCGGTACGCCCTGGTCGACCCGGTCGAGCGGGTCGATCCGGCGATCCCGGCGCTCATCATCCACGGCACCAAGGACCCGATCGTTCCGCTGTCGGAGTCGGTC
The DNA here is from genome assembly GCA_903970215.1 of Acidobacteriaceae bacterium. Taxonomy (GTDB): domain Bacteria; phylum Actinomycetota; class Actinomycetes; order Mycobacteriales; family Mycobacteriaceae; genus Tsukamurella. The sequence continues at coordinate 3,843 of CAJCHX010000325.1, read as the reverse complement.
GAGTTCGCCCGCGCGATCGCCCTGGCCGGGGGCCGGGCGCACCTCGTGGAACTCGACGGTGCCGGCCACGCGGCCACGGTCCGCGTGAACGCCCCGTGGTGGCGCCGCACCCGCGCGCTCCTGGTCGCGGTCGCGAAGTACGGCTACGACGCCGCGATCGCCGCGGCCACACACCCCACACCGGGCGCGTCGCAGTCGGTCCCCACGGGCCGCGCCACCGCGTCGGGCCCGGCTGGTCGAGTGACCACCCCGACACCCACCGTCGATGCCCAGGCCCCTCGCTGACGACAGCTCCCCTACTGAGCACCAGGAACCCGCCCGAGCCGAACTTACCGTGGAGTAAGATATGCCCATGAATGCACCGACCTCCACTGTCAAGCTGTGGCAAGCCCTTCGCGACAAACCGCTGGGCAAGCTCGCGTTCTCGGCCGGCGCGTCGCTCAAGGCGCCGTACTTCGTCTCGGTGACCCCCTACGTGAAAGAGCTCGAATACGGCCACGCGGTGGTCCTCGGGCCCAAGTGGTGGGGCGTCCAGAACCACATCGGCACGTACCACGCGATCGCCGCCTGCAACCTGGCCGAGGTGTCGATGGGCATCCTGATGGAAGCCTCGACGCCCGGCACCCACCGCTGGCTTCCCAAGTCGATGAAGGTCGACTACCTCACCAAAGCCGAATCGTCACTCGTGGCCACCGCCCGCTTCAAAGAGCCGGTCGACTGGGACGCCATCACCACGGGCGCAGACGTGGTCGTGGTCATCCCTGTCACGGACCGCAACGGAACCGAGGTCGTCCACGCGGAGATCACGACCTGGGTGACGCCGAAACCCCGCAACTAGCGCCTCAGGCGTCACACGGGCATCATTAGGAACAGTGCCGCGGTGGGTGGGCCACGAACCTTGTTGCAGACGCTTTGTTGCAGACGCGACAGATTTCGTGCGACCCTTCCGCCGACCCACCCCGACTCATGAGGAACGTCACCATGTCTGCGCGCTCGCTGATCCTCGCCTCCGTCGTCACCGCCGCGCTAGGCGCGCTCGCCGCCCCGGCCGCGCACGCCGACCCCATCCTCTCGTCGGTCCCCGGTCCCGCGATCGGGCCGGGTGCCTCGGTGCTCACCGTGTCGCACATGCACGGGGACACCGCCGACGGTCTCGGCTGCACCGTCGGCTTCCTCGCCCAGAAACCCGATGGGACTCGCGTGGGCGTGTATGCCGGCCACTGCGGTTCGGTCGGGCAGAAGGTCGTGTTCGACAACCACGTGGTGGGAACGACGGTGGCTTCGTCGTCGCCCGCGCTCACCGCCGCCGAGACGTTCGTCGACACCGACGCGCCCGACTGGGCCGTGTTCACCGTCGACCCCACGGCCGCCACGCTCGCTCCTACGGGCCGCGTGCACCCCGCGTCCGTCGGGCAGGCGAAGGTGGGCGACTCGGTGTGCAGCGACGGCGCCACGTCCGGCTGGCGGTGCGGCACCGTCGTTCAGGTGTCCAACGGCTACATCGCGACGACCATCGGCGTCCAGACCGGTGACAGTGGCGGTCCGCTGATCCGGACCTCCGACAACGCCGCGCTCGGCATCGCGAGCCGGGCCGCGACGTTCGGGAACGCCCCGACCCCGTCGGGCTCGCTGTTCTACGACCTCGGCTCCGCGCTGCGGGCGGCCGGAGGCCTGTCGCTCGTCACCGGATAGCCGGTAGCAGGAACTCGACGACCGCCTCCGCAGCCAGACGCGGCGCACCCGATCGCGCCGGCCCCAGATCGTGCGCCGCAGCGACGTCCACGACGCGCGCCGGTGCCGAGATCAACGCCGCCGCGGCGGCGATCTCCTGGTCGGTGCCGAACGGGTCGCGGCGGCCGTGGACGATCAGCGTCGGCACGGTGATGCGCGGCAGGTGCTCGGTGCGCATCTGCTCCGGCCGCCCGGGCGGGTGCAGCGGGTAGGACAACAGCAGCAGGCCCGAGGGTGTCGCGCCGTCCGGGTCCTCCCCCGCCGCGTCGGTAGCGGCCATGCTCGCCATCCGGCCGCCGTACGACTGGCCGCCCCAGATCGTCGGCACCCCGTCGACCCCGAACCGTGCGGACGCCTCGGCGAACGCGGCGCGGTCGGCGGGCTGCCCCGACGGGCTCGGCGGCCCCTTGGGCCGCTTCCGCCGGAACGGCAGGTCGATCCGGACCGTTCGCAGACCGCGGGAACTCAACTCCTCGGCGGTGCGGCAGAGGATCGCCTGGTCGCGGTTACCGCCCGCGCCGTGAGCGAGCACGACCACGGCCAGCGGAGTCACGTCGGGCTCATGGAGGGAGAACCACGTCACAGGCACACCATAGGCGAGGGACCTGACCGAACCTCGGTGGCACAGCGTCTATCTCGGGATATACCGGGATAGACGCTGTGGCACCGCGACTGAGCACACCACCGCGTCGATAGGGTGGGCGATATGAGTCTGACCCCGCACTCCGCGCGCAGCGAGATCGTGACCGTCACCGAGGTCATCGACGAGACGCCGGACGCGAAGTCGTTCGTGTTCGACGCAGAATGGGACTACCAGCCGGGACAGTTCGTCACCGTGCGGGTTCCGTCCGACCGCACGGGGTCGGTGGCGCGGTCGTACTCGTTGTTCACATCGCCGTACGACGGTGTGCGCCCCGGCGTCACGGTCAAGCGGAGTCCCGGCGGCTACGCCTCGAACTGGCTGTGCGACAACCTGTCCCAGGGCAGTCAGGTGGAGGTGCTTCCGCCCGCGGGCGCTTTCGTCCCGACCTCGCTGGACACGCCGATGCTGCTGCTCGCGGCGGGCAGCGGCATCACCCCGATCATGTCCATCCTGTCGGCCGCGCTACACCGGGGATCCGCGCCGATCACGCTGTTGTACGCCAATGCATCCGACGCCGACACCATCTTCCATACCCGGATCGTCGACCTGGCCGCCGCGCACTCCGACCGGCTCACCGTGATCTGGTGGCAGCAGGACCAGCGCGGCCTGCCCGACGCCGACTCTCTCGCCGCCGTCCTCACGATCTACCACTCGCGGCCGACATACCTGTGCGGCCGCGACGAGTTCATGGCTGCGTGCAAGGAGGCGCTGCGGGTGATCGGCACCGACAGATCCCTCGTGCACCAGGAGATCTATGCCTCGCTGTCCGGCGATGCGTTCGCCGACATCGTGCCGCACGAGACCACTGCCGAGGAGGCCGCGACCGCCGCGTCCGTCACGGTTCACAACCTCGGCGCCTCGTTCTCCGTTCCCTGGCCGCGCGACCGCAACCTGGTCGACGTGCTCATCGACAACGGACACGACGTGCCGTATTCGTGCCAGTCCGGCGAATGCGCGACGTGCATATGCAGGCTTACGAAGGGCACCGTCGACATGGCCGTCACCGACGGCCTCGATCCCGACGATGCCGAGGACGGTTACATCTTGGGCTGCCAGGCGCTGCCCACCTCGGACGATTTGGAGGTCGAGTACTGATGCGGATCACCGGCGCGGTTCTGGAGGAGATCGGGCGGGCGCGGCCGTACGCGCAGACGCTGCCGATCACCGTCGGCGAGCTCGAGCTGGCGCCACCCGGCCCCGGCGAGGTCCTGATCCGGATCGAGGCGGCGGGCCTGTGCCACTCGGACCTGTCGGTGGTCGATGGGAATCGGGTGCGCCCGGTGCCCATGCTGCTCGGGCACGAAGCGGCGGGGATCGTCGCTGAGCTCGGCGCCGGCGTGGACTCGCTGGCCGTCGGTGACCGGGTGGTCATGGCGTTCCTCCCGCGCTGCGGGGACTGCGCCGGCTGCCACACCGAAGGGCGTCTGCCGTGTGGTCCCGGATCTGTCGCGAACAATGCCGGCGAGTTG
>CAJCHX010000324.1 GCA_903970215.1 Acidobacteriaceae bacterium | reverse complement strand
TCGACTTCGGTCACGGTGGGCGGCGGAAGCGGCGTGTGCGTCTGCGGGTCGACGGGGTTGGTGGAGATCCCGAACAGCACGTCGAAGAAGCCCGTCGGCCTGGTGACCGACCCGGACAGCGAGTTACCGCCCTTGAACCCCGGCCGCGCCTCGGTCTGGTAGGAGCCGGTGCGCAGGCCGCCGGCGGTGCCGGGTTGCAGTGGGGTGACCTGGCCACCGTCGACCGTCGAATTGGCGTTGGTGACGTACGGCCCGGCGGTGGCCGTGCCCCCGACTATCGCCATCTTGAACCAGGTTCCGGTCAGGTGGCCGTCCCGCACAACACCCGGAGTGAGCCGGAACAGCCCGATCAGCTGGTGCGACGCTGCGGGAGCGGCCGTCGTCGACGCAGCCGACCCGCCGGACGACTGCGCCCCGCAGCCGGCCGCGAGCACGCCGGCGAGGGCTGCCACGACGGCTATGTGTCTAGTACGTGCCATGTACTGATTCCTTTGTGATGAGGGTGGCTGGCGCGCACCGGTGCGCATCTCGTCGGCGTCCGAACCGCAGCCCGCGGTTCGGGACCCGCCGGCGCTCGGCCCGCGCTGGGCGGCGACGCTCCCGTCCGATGCCGGCCGCCAGAGTCGCTACCGCGACCACGATGGCCACGGTCACCTCCACCCACGGCAGGAATGCGAGGGTGCCGCCGCCGACGAGCGAGTTGAGTGCGGCCAGCCGGTCGAAGTCGCCGATATCGTCGTTGACCACGCCGATCAGGCCGGCGAAATCGGACGAGACCTGCTGCCAGCGGTCCCGGAACGCGCTGATCGCGGCCGCGTCGCGGGCGTCGGCGGGCGTCACGCGTGCCGTGTGCCGGTGATCGAGTACGCCCCTGTCGATCTCGCCCATCGCACCGACGATCGTGACGAAGTCGGTTTGCAGATCGACCACCTGCTCATGCGTCATGATCGGCCGAAACGACCGGACGAGCCGGTTCGCTGCTCCTGCATTGGCCGCGAGTCCGGACGCGAACGGATGCACGATCAAGATTGCGCACGCGAGTGCTATTCCCAATGCGCCGGCGCCCCGACCTCCCCGTCGGCGAGTGCGGAGGATCGCCGTCGCCGAGACGATCAGGACGATGCCCGCAATGGCGATCACATGGGGGAGAAAGCTCAGGCCCCGAATTGCTGCGAGACGCTGATAATCGGGTCGGGAATTCCGTACGGCATCGAGAAGAGTCGACGATCGCGCCTGAATTCCGTCGGACTGCCTCGCGAATTCGACCACGAGGGGAGCGTCGGCGGATGTGAGCTCGCCCGAGGACAACTCGCCCTTGATGCCGGCCGAGAACGCCGACAGTGCAACCAGATCCGAGTGGGTTTGGGTGAGGGCGTCAACCGTCATGTGTGGCTGGAAGCGATCGATCATCTGGGAGCCGCCGGCCGCTGCATAGGGGATACCGTCTGCCACCGGACCGACGGCGAGAAGCAGTCCGACGATGCCGACCAGCCAGATCAACGCCGGCCGTCGGACTCGCCCGCGGGAAGTCTCACTGGGCGCTCCCACAGCACGCAGCTGCGGGAGCCCAGCGAAGATCGGCCGGTAGCTCGCTGCTATCCGCTGTGGTGACCGGTGAGGTGCCACAGGCCGGTGAAGTTGTTGAACGGGCCGCCCACGATCTGGCTGGTCCACTGCAGGGTGTAGTTGCCGCTGCCGTCGATCGAGCCGCTGACTCCGGTGGTCTTACCCGGGAATCCGCCGCCGGGCTTGGGGGCGCCCTGGTTGAAGACCTGACCGTTCCACGCCACGCCGAAGGCATCGAGGTCGCCCGAGAGGCTACTGCCGTTCTGGTTGATCGTGGGGACGTTCGTGCCCTTCCCGGTCTGCGGGTCGGTCGCCTTGGTCGAGGTGGTGAAGGCCGAGCCGAAGAACGTCTCGGGGCCGGTGACCTCCGACTGGTACGACCCAGGGGTGAGCGAACCAGACAACGGAGTGAAGGTCTTGTCGGACTCCGACGAGTTGCCGTTGGCCAGGAACGGGCCGGACGTCGATCCGGTAGGCAGAATCATCCGGAAATACGATCCCGGGCCGATCGAGAACGTCCCGTGTAGGCTTGCAGCCTGCGCTACGCCCGTGCCCGCGACGACCGACGAGGCGGTGGCCGCGGCCACAACCATTCCCGCGGTGAAGAACCTGAATGCGCGGCCCGAACGAGATCGCTGCATGACTGACTCCTTGAAGTGGAAAATCGGGAAGTTACTGTGTCTTTCCTTCAGATCCAGCACGGTACAGCCAGGTAATGCGGGTGCGAATAGTAAGAATCACCACGAACCTTGGTATCGAAGTCGCCGGGCACGCCGATTCGAATCGTCCGTCAGCGCCAACCCAGCCCCGGTGCGACCTTGGTCAGCAGGTTTTCCAACAGCTTCGCGTTGTACTCGACTCCGAGTTGATTCGGCACCGTGACCAAGATGGTGTCGGCCTCGGCGAGCGCTTCGTCGTCGCGCAGCTCGGCGATCAAGGCGTCCGGTTCCGCGGCGTACGTGCGACCGAAGATCGCGCGGGTGGTGGCGTCGATGTTGCCGATCTGGTCACGGCTCGAGCGTTCGGCACCGAAGTACGCGCGGTCGACGTCGTCGACGATCGGGATGATGCTGCGGCTGACCGACACCCGCGGTTCCCGGTCGTGTCCGGCGTCGGCCCATGCCTGCCGGAAAGCGCGGATCTGTTTCGCCTGCTGCACGTGGAAGGGCTCGCCGGTCTCGTCGTTCTTGAGCGTCGAACTCATCAGGTTCATCCCCAGCTTCGCCGCCCATACGGCGGTGGCG
>CAJCHX010000323.1 GCA_903970215.1 Acidobacteriaceae bacterium | reverse complement strand
CGGCCAGGACGAGACGGTCGCCGGTAACGCAGTGGGCAATCGGCTCAACCAGGACGGCTCGAAGAATGCGATCTGCGTCATCCAGCAGCAGGGGCAGGTCCAGCTCGAGGCGCGCTGCGCAGGCGTGAAGCAGACGTTCAGCGGCAACGTCCAGACGCTCTACGTCGACGGCACGGACACAGCTGCCGTGCAGGCCACGATCACGGCCAAGTTGCAGCAGGACCCATCGATCGACCACATCGTGACCCTCGGCGCCCCGATCGCTCTCACCGCGATCCAGGCCAAGCAGAGCGCGAACAGCAAGGCCACGATCGTCACGTTCGACACCAACGCCGCTCTCGTCGACGCCATCAAGAACGGGTCGGTCGCGTGGGCGGTCGATCAACAGCCTTTCCTGCAGGGCTACCTGGCGATCGACTCGCTGTGGCTGTACCTGACCAACGGCAACATCATCGGCGGCGGCAAGCCCGTCTTCACCGGCCCCGCGTTCATCGACAAGACCAATATCGATGCGGTCGCCGAGTACGCGAAGCGGGGCACCCGGTGACGCCGCGGTCGCGGCTCACCTGTAATCGGATCCAAGGGTAGGACTGATCATGACCACCGAGACAGACCTCGATCTCACTACGCATACGCCGGTGACCGATGAGCGGGTCAAGCGGCAGAAGCCGTTGCAGCGGCTGTTCCTCCGGCCGGAGATGGGCGCGCTGACCGGCGCCGTCATCATCCTCATCTTCTTCCTCGTGGTCGCGCCGCCGTTCCGCAGCGCGGACGCCTTCGCCACCGTGCTCTACGCGAGCTCGACGATCGGGATCATGGCGTGTGGTGTGGCGCTGCTGATGATCGGCGGCGAGTTCGACCTCTCGACCGGCGTGGCGGTGACGTTCTCCTCGCTGGCCGCGTCGATGATCGCGTACAACCTGCATCTGAACGTGTGGCTGGCGTCGGTGCTCGCGTTGATCCTGGCGTTGGCGGTGGGGTTCTTCAACGGATACATGGTGATGCGGACCAAGATCCCCAGCTTCCTGATCACCCTGGCGACGTTCCTCGGGCTGACGGGTATCAACCTGGCCGTCACCAAGATCATCACTGGGCAGGTCGCGACGCCGAGCATCGCCGATATGCAGGGTTTCTCGTCGGCGCACGCGGTGTTCGCGTCGACCATCTCGATCTTCGGGGTGGGGGTGAAGATCACCGTGTTCTGGTGGTTGGGCTTCACCCTGATCGCCAGTTACGTGTTGATGCGCACCCGCATCGGGAACTGGATCTTCGCGGTGGGCGGCAATCAGGACTCGGCGCGGGCGGTGGGCGTTCCGGTGACCCGGGTCAAGATCGGCCTGTTCATGTTCGTCGGCTTCTGTGCCTGGTTCGTCGGCATGCACCTGCTGTTCGCCTTCGACACGGTGCAGTCCGGTCAGGGCGTCGGCAACGAATTCCTGTACATCATCGCTGCGGTGATCGGCGGCTGCCTCCTGACCGGCGGTTACGGCACCGCGGTGGGCGCGGCGATCGGCGCGTTCATCTTCGGAATGGTCAACCAGTGCATCGTCTATGCGGGCTGGAACCCCGACTGGTTCAAGTTCTTCCTGGGCGTCATGCTGCTGTTCGCGGTGATCGCCAACAACTCGTTTCGCAACTTCGCAGCAAAGAGGTGACCGGTATGTCCACCCAGACCGAGCATGCCCCCGCGACTGGATCCGGTGGCAAGGTGCCGCTGATCGAGTTCAAGGACGTCGGCAAGAGTTATGGCAACATCATCGCGCTCAAGGGCATCAACCTGCGGGTGCTCGCGGGCGAGGTGACGTGCGTGCTCGGCGACAACGGCGCCGGGAAGTCCACGCTCATCAAGACGATGTCCGGCCTGCACCAGCCCTCCGAGGGGGAGGTGCTGGTCGATGGCAAGCCTACCGACCTCGAGTCGCCCAAGGATGCGCTGATGAAGGGCATCGCGACCGTCTACCAGGACCTCGCGGTGGTCGGCCTGATGCCGGTGTGGCGCAACTTCTTCCTCGGGCAGGAGCTGCGGAAGGGGCCGATCCGGTCACTCGACATCCAGGCGATGCGCGCTACCACCAAGGAGGAGCTGTTCAAGATGGGCATCGACCTGCCCGACGTCGACGCGCCCATCAGCTCGCTCTCCGGCGGTCAGCGGCAGTGCGTGGCGATCGCCCGCGCCATCTTCTTCGGCGCACGCGTCCTGATCCTGGACGAGCCGACGGCAGCCTTGGGCGTCAAGCAGTCCGGCATGGTGCTGCGGTACATCACCGCAGCCAAGGAACAGGGCTTCGGGGTCGTGTTCATCACCCACAACCCGCACCACGCATACATGGTGGGCGACCACTTCGTGCTGCTCAACCGCGGCCGGCAGAAGCTCGACTGCACCTACGACGAGATCAGCCTCGAAGAACTCACCCAGCAGATGGCGGGCGGAGACGAACTCGAAAGTCTCACCCACGAGCTCAGGCGCTGATCCGCGGCGGACCCTGGCACGCGTGCCCGGCTCGATCATCGGATCGAGCCGGGCACACCCGTCTGGTCAGCACTCCCGACGCATATCGAAAGATCCACCAACGGAAGGGAACACCCACATGGTTCGCATCGGCGTGCTCGGCTGTGGCCGGATCGGCCGCGTCCACGCGGACTCCGTCGCCGTCCTGCGCGGCGCGGAGCTGGCGCGTGTGTACGACCCCGTCGAGGCGAGCGCGCGTGAGGTCGGCGAGCGATATCGCGCCGCCTGGACCACCGACGTCGACGATGTCCTGGCCGACGAGTCGCTCGACGGCATCGTCGTCGCATCGCCGACGCCGACGCATGTCGAGCTGCTGACGCGGGCCGTGCGGGCAGGGAAGGCGGTGCTCTGCGAGAAGCCCATCGACCTGGACATCGGCCGCGTCGATGCGTGTCGGACCCAGCTCGGCGACCTGACCGACCGGGTGATGGTGGGATTCAATCGACGGTTCGATCCGTCGTTCGCGGATATCCGCGAACGGGTCGCCGCGGGCGAGGTGGGTGCGCTCGAGCAGCTGGTGATCATCAGTCGTGATCCCGCCCCGCCGCCGCCCGCATACGTCGCGACATCGGGAGGCCTGTTCCGGGACATGATGATCCACGACCTGGATATGGCGCGGTTCTTCCTCGGCGACGTGGTGGCCGTGACGGCGCTGGGATCGAATCTGATCTCGCGCGAGATCGCTCAGGCGGGGGACATCGACGGTGCGGTGGTCACCCTGCGCGGCGCGGGCGGGCAGCTCGCGACCATCACGAATTCGCGGCGCTGCGCATTCGGGTACGACCAGCGACTCGAGGCGTTCGGCGCGTCCGGAATGCTGATCGCAGGAAATCAGCATCCGACCAGCGTGCGGTACTCGGGCGCCGAGCGGACCGACGCTGCGCCCCCGATCTTCGAGTTCTTCCTCGACCGGTACACACCCGCTTACCGGGCCGAGATGGCGGCGTTCGTCGCGATGATCGAGACCGGGACGAAGCACTCGCCCGGGTTCGACGACGGCCGAGCCGCGTTGGTCCTGGCCGATGCCGCGGATCGGAGTCTGCGCACCGGAACGACGATCTCCCTGGGTTGATCGTCAGCGACCCCGGCGCCGGGTGCCGAGTCGGCCCGGCGCGCTGCGGAATTCGTGCACCGTCAGCGCTGTGCGGCGTGTGCACCGTCAGCGCTGTGCGGTGTGTGCACCGTCAGCGCTGTGCGGCGTGTGCACCGGCGGCGCTGGGCAGACGGAACGCACTGGCGAGTGGGATCAGCATGATCGCCGCCGCCACTACGAACGCGAGCCGGTACCCCAGGTCGGGCCCCGCGTGCGCCGGTCCGGCGGCCGCGATCCCGATCCGGACGGCGGCCGCCGCCACGGCGACCCCGAGCGCGGTAGCGACCTGCTGGGCGGTCGAGGACAGCGTGTTCGCGGAGGCGAGGAGGCGTTCGGGGATGTCGGCGAACTGGATGGTGTTGTAGGCGCTGAAGCCGATCGATCGGAACGCGCCGCTCAGTACGAGCAGGGTCATGATCACCGGCACGGGCGTGTGCGGACCGACGGTGCAGAACGCGGCCAGCAGCCCGGCCCCGATGATGTTGGACCACACGAGGACCCGACGGAAGCCGAGCCATCGGATCAGCGGGCTGGTAGCCGGCTTGACCGCCAGGTTCCCCACGAAGACCGCCGTCACGACAGCGCCGGCTCTCGCTGCACTCCAGCCGAATCCGGCCTGGAACAGCAGCGTGAACAGGAACGGGGCCGCCGAGATCATCATGCGGTACACCGCTCCGCTGATGTTGCCGGCCCGGAAGGTCTGGACCCGGAGGCATTCGAGCTCGAACAAGGGGTGCGCCCGGGTACGCATCGACCGGGCCGCGGCACTTCCCAGGGCGCAGGCTGCGACGAGCCCAGCCGCCACCGCCGGCCACCCGGAACCCGCCATCGCCTCGACTCCGCCCGTCAGGCACACCACGGCGCCCGACACCATGGCCAGAGAGCGCCAGTCGAGCGGGCCGGGCCCGGACGACGGGGCACCCGATCCCGCCGGGTCGGCACGCGGCACCACTGCAAGGCCACCCGCTGCGAGTGCGATGCCGATGGGCACGTTCACCAGGAAGATCCAGCGCCAGCCCAGAGCGTCGGTGATCACGCCACCGATCACAGGCGCAACCACCGGTGCCGCCAGTGCGGGCCACGTCAGGTAGGCGATCGCTGCGAGGAGGTCGGTCTTGCGTACCGCCCGCAGCACCGCCAG
>CAJCHX010000322.1 GCA_903970215.1 Acidobacteriaceae bacterium | reverse complement strand
GACCGGACCAGCGCGCCGGGCCGGCATGGACCTGGCCTGCGGGCGCCTGCTGGAGGCCGGCCGGCCGGCCGGGCTGATCGCCACCACCGATGCCGACTCGCGCCCTGCGCCGGAATGGCTCGCCCGTCAGCTCGCGCACGTGGCGCGCGGGGCGACGGTGATCGCGGGCCGGATCGAACTCGATGCCGACGAGGCCCGCCACCTGCCGGAGGGGGTCCTCGTGCGCCGCGGCCGTGACGCGCGAGAGCGGATGCAGCGGGTCCGGGCGATCGACCCCGACGCGGCCCATCACCATTTCGCGGGGGCCTCGATCGGGATCACCGCCGGGACCTATGAGTCGGTGGGCGGCATCGAGCCGACGACAGATCTGGAGGACGACGGCTTCGCCCGGCGCCTGGCGGCCCACCGGGTGGCGATCGTCCGCGCCGCCGATGTCGTCGTCGTCACCTCGGCGCGCACCGACGGCCGGGCCACGCGCGGACTCTCGGCCGACCTGGCGCTGTCGCGCTGGCTGGAGCGGGGCCGGTTTCGCGCCGATGGGTTCTCGGTCGCGGGGCTGGCCGCGGCGCGCGATGGGCGGTCGATCACGGTGATCGTCCCGACGCGGGAGTGCGCGGGCACGATCGGGGGGGTGCTGGAGCGGACGGTCGCGCCGTTGACGGCGGCGGGGGTGGTCGGGGAGGTCGTGGTGGTGGATGCGGGCTCGGGGGACGGGACGGCGCAGATCGCGGCCGGTCATGGCGTGCGGGTGTTGCAACAGGATGCGCTGTGTCCGCAGTTGGGGCCGGCGTTGGGTAAGGGGGATGCGATGTGGCGTGCGTTGCAGCACACCACCGGGGAGATCGTGTGCTTTTTGGATGGCGATACCGGTGATCCGTCGGTCGATCATCTGATCGGGCTGATCGGCCCGTTGTTGACCGATCCGCGGTTGGCGATGGTGCGCGGCTGTTTTGATCGCCCGTTGCAGACCCCGGCCGGTCCGTTGGCGCATGAGGGGGGTCGGGTGACGGAGTTGATGGCCCGCCCGTTACTGAATCTGTATGAGCCGTTGCTGGCCGGGTTTGGTCAGCCGTTGGCGGGGGAGTTCTCCGCGCGGCGTGAGCTGTTGGAAGAGCTGTCTTTCCCGGTGGGGTACGGGATCGAGATCGCGTCGTTGATCGACGCTGTGCGCGCTCGCGGGATCGATGCGCTGGCCGAATGTCAGCTGGGAACGCGCCAGAACCGTCATCAGCCGTTACGGGCGCTGGGGGAGATGGCCTACGCCGTGCTGGCCGCGGTGGAACGCCGCCGCGGGCCGCACGCCACCCACAACCTTCCCAACGGCCGCTACCAACGCCCCTGGGACCCAGCGCACCCCATCGTCACCGTCCCCGTCGACGAACGCCCACCCATCCGGACCCTCTCCTCAGGGGCAGGCGAGCACCCGGGGCGGCAGGCCGCCACGGGGGGCGCCTGAGACCCGCGCCGGGTGCTCATGGGCGGCCGTCGAGCGGCCGATACCGTCTCTCGTCATGTGGGAGAGCGCCTTCAGGCCCCGGCGCGGGTCGCTGCTCGCGATCATCGCGACCGCCGTCGGCATCGCCGGCTGTGGCGGCCAGGCGGCAATCACCACCACCGGCTCGGCGTCCTCCGCCTCGGCCACGTCGACCACCGCACCCGGCCAGGCCGGCCACCACCATCGCGACGACCCTCCGGCGTTGAAGGTCCACGGCCCGGAGATCGGGGCGACGCAGTCGGTGCATGCGTTCGGCTCGTTCCTGCACGTGACGGTCACGAAGGTCGGTGCTGTGTCGCGGGCAGACGCCTCGCCGCCCCCCGGCGACCGCGGTGTCGCCGTGCAGCTGCGGATCGCCGACGAGGCCGGTCAGACATATGACTCGACCGCGTCCGGTGACCTGTCGGTGATCGTCTCCCGGGGCATGTCGGTTCCGCTCGACATCCGGGCCGGCGCATGCGAGACCCAGCTCGTGGACTTCGAGAGCCATCTCTACAGCGGAGACGTCCGCACCGGATGCGTCGGCTTCTCGGTCCCGCGCCACGCGCGCGTGCTCGGCGTCCGCTTCTCACCCCACGCCCGGCCGCGCGGCGCGGTCACCTGGCGTACCGCGCGCTGACCGCCGCCCCGGGAGCGCTCAGGACTTCGCCAGCCGGCAGCGGGCGCTGACCGGGATGTTCTCGCTGGGGATCGGCGGCAGGTCGCGCTTGCAGTAGACGAGCTTCCGGGCGGCCGGGTCGACCACCGCGAGGTAGGGATAGCGCGCGTGGCTGACCACGGCGGTGCAGTGAAACCCGAGCTTCGCGCCCTGGCGGCCGCTCTGACGGCAGCCGACCGAATCGAGTTGCCCCTCGATCGTCCCCTGTTTGAGGCGATGGCGGATGTTGGCGCGCACAGCCGCGGTGACCCGCGTCCGCGCATCGGCGCCGGCGGGGAGCGTCGCCGTGTGCGGCGCCTGATCCTGGCCGACGACGATGCGTGCCTGTTCTGTCTCCTGGGCGGCGGCCTTGGCGCTGATGTGCGCCAGCGAGTTGTTGTTGTTGTGCTCGACGAAGACGACGAGCGCGACGATCACGGCGACACCGACGAGCAACGAGAACGCCCATCGCGCCCACAGGGGCGGACGGACGCGCAACCACCATTCCTTCAGAGCCATCGCCGTCAGGCTACGCACCTGATCGCGGTGATGAGCCGCCGGGCACGGCCCGCAGTCCCACCTGAGCGTTCAAGTGATCGTGATCATGCGTCGATGACCGATCCGTGACCTCTGTGCCCCCACGGAGTCGATGACCGCGCTCGAGACCCCCTACCCGGTGTCGACGCCGGCCGGCGCGCTGCCGCGTGTCCGCCGATGGGCGCCGGCCGCGCGCGTGTCGCCGCTTGCGCTGCCCTTCGCCCTGGCCGCCGCGTACCTCGTGGTACTCGTCATCCGGTATCCGACGATCATCGGCTGGCAGAACGCCGACGCGGATCTCGCCGGC
>CAJCHX010000321.1 GCA_903970215.1 Acidobacteriaceae bacterium | reverse complement strand
CGCCGCAGTCGACGACGAAGACCGAGCAGGAGTACCTGACGGATTTCGCTTCGATGGTCGGGGAGTTCCTCGACGAGTTGCATTCACGGTGGCAGCTGCCGGCCGTGAAGATCCCGATGGTCGATCCGTCGGTGCCAGCGGCGGAGGCAGCCGGGCGGGTGCGTGATGCGCTCGGTGTGGGCCGGGACGAGCCGATCGATTACTTGACCCACAACATCGAGCACGCGGGTGTGCCGATCGTGATGCGGCGGATGCTCGCTGCCGCGACCCTGCGCGACGGCGTCGCAGCCGCATCGGAGAAGCACCTCGGGTATTCGACACGCGTCGGTGAGTTCAAGGCGCGGCCGCTGATCGTCGTGAGGCAGTCGACGTCGTGGGAGCGGACACGGTGGACTCTCGCCCATGAGCTGGGGCACTTGAGCTTGCACTGGAGCGGCGATGTCACTGAGGACAAGGAGGAGCAGGCGTCGCGGTTCGCCTCGGAGTTGCTCGCCCCGTTGGCCCAGGTGCGCAAGGAGGTTACGCGGACGCCGTCGCTGATGTCGTTGGTGCCGGTCAAGCAGAAGTGGGGTATCTCTATCGGCGCGTTGCTACGGCACCTGCACACCGGCGGTCTGCTCGACGACGACCGGTTCCGCAGCTTGCAGAAGCAGCTCTACCAACGAGTCAACCCGGATACCGGGCGGACCTGGGGCCGGACCGAACCAGGCTGGGACGACCGAGCCGTAGAGCGGCCGCGGTTGCTGAGCAAGTGGATCGAGCTGGGCTTTTCCGTGCAGTCGCCGCAGTTGTTGGCGACATACGACCTGATCTTCCCCGGCGATATCCTCGCGGACTTCCTGGTCGGGCAGCGTCCCGCCCCCTCCACCACCTCGTCCCCCACAACCTCTTCCGCCGCGGCTCCCTCTGCTCCAGTCGTCGACACCGCCGCGGGTTCGCGGGGTGAGGATCGCAGCGCCGGTGACGGCTCGGCGGATGTGATCGACTTCCGTCGGTTCCAGCAGCGGTCCCGGCGAGCCTGACCCGAGACATGTAGGCAGGCAGGGGCGGTGGCGAAGGTGCAGCGGGTACGGTACGCGGACCGGCCGGGCACGTACATCGTGGTCGACGAGCTGGACCGGCCGATCAAACCGGCCCGGGAGTACCTGCGGTTCCTCACCGCGAGCGCGGCGTCACCGAACACGGTCCGCGCATACGCGGCGGGTTTAGCGCAGTGGTGGACGGTGCTCGATCACAGCGGGCACCGCTGGGATGAGTTCCCCACCACCTTGTTCGGGCAGTTCCTGACATTCCTGCGGACGGGGGATCTGCCCGGGACCCGCCGGATCGGCCCCGAAATCGTCGGCGGGTCGTCGACGGCAACGGTGCAACTGCGTGCGACCGCGGTGCTCAGCTTCTACCGGTTCCAGGCTGATGCGCACCATCTGCTGGGCCCGTACGAGAAGCTGTTCACCTCGCACGGGCAGTGGCGCCGACGGTCCCGGTACGTCGGCTTCCTCGACGGTGTCGGCCCCAGCCAACCCACCGATCACCCGATCTACCGGGTACGGCAACCCAACCGGGCCGCCACCCCGGTGCTGCTGCCGCGGGAGGTCATGGCGATCCTCAACGCGTGTGCCACCCATGACGGCACCCGCTGGTCCGGCGCCGGCCCTGGGCTGCGGAACCGGCTGCTGTTCGCGATCCTCGCCGAGACCGGGATGCGCCTGGGTGAGGCGTTGTCGTTGCGGCATCACGATTTCCACATCGGTGGCGGTGGCACCCCGTACGTGGAGGTCGCCGGCCGTCAGGACCACCCGCACGAGGTGCGATGCAAGACCGGGCCGCGGCGGATCTACGTCGGCGACGATCTGGCAGCCCTGTATTCGGAGTACGTGTGGGCGTTGATCGACGACGGCGCCGATCTGGAAGTGGCTGGTTTCAGTACGCATTTCGTGTTCGTCAACCTCACCCACGGCACCCGGTTCGCGCCGATGCGGCCGGAAACGGTGTACGCGGCGGTCCGGTCGATCACCCGCCGCTGCAACCACCCCGCCGCCACCGACACAGCCACCCACGCCGATACAGAGCCTGGGCAGCAGGTGCTGCAGCCGGGGTGGACGCCGCACTGGCTCCGTCATACCCACGCGACGGCGTTGCTGCTCTCCGGTGTCGCTCCGCACGTGGTGATGCGCAGGCTCGGTCACGCCGATGTGCAGACCACCCTGTCGACCTACGGGTGGGTCACCGAGGACGCCGAGATGCGGTCGATCGCACAGTGGCGCAACTACGTCGCCGGATGGAAAGGCCTGCACGATGACCACCCCTGAGCCTGCGCCGCGGTTGTGGGCGGCGGCGACGACCGCATTCACCTGGCAGGCGCAAGCAGCCCTCGTGCCGGCGGCGTGGCGGGAGCCGATCTACCAGATCGACTCGCCCGAGCACCGGGAAGTGTTCCGGCAGAACTCGCGCTACCTCGGCCGCCGTCTGGACTTCACTCCGCAGGGATACCCGCCGCAGTTCGCCCGCGAGGTGGCCTGGTTCGTGTGGCTGTGCGACACCGACCAGATCGGCAAGATCGAACCGGCGTACCTGCGGTGGTGCTGCGAGGCGATCTCCCTAGCCACCCAGAACTTCACTAGGGAGCACGGGCATCCGCCGGTGTCGATGACAGACCTGACGTCGGCGGCGCTGCTGCGGCACGCCCTGCTCGCGTACGAGGCCCGCAACAAGCGGCTCCCACCGGTGAACACCCGCCGCAGCATCACGCACCTAATCGAGCAGCTGCACCTGTACCTGTCGGTGCGGTGCACCGACCGCTCCTGGTGGCAGCACGACATCTGGGACCTGCGGGTCGATCCGCGGATCCCGCAACGCGAACACGAACACGAACCCAGCCACGACATGGCCGCACGTCTCGGTGGAATCGAACCGGGGTGGCTGCGTGAAGGGGTGCGGTTCTGGCTACGCGTGTCCATCAGCGCCGAGCTGCTGCGCTGGTCCTCCGCGGTGGAACGCTCGAGGATGGCGACCCGACACCTGGGACGGTTCCTCACCGACACCGGACACACGAATGATCCGGTCCTGGCCGACGACCCCGCGCAGCTGCGCATGATTTTCACCGAGTTCGCCGCGTGGCTGCGCAGCCCGGCCGCCTCCGCCCGCCCGGACCGGCGGCTGACCGGCTCGGCGATCGAGGCTACCGTGTCCCAGACACAGGTGTTCTACACGTTCATGGTCGACCACGCCGGCGAGGCGGCCGCCGCGACCGGCATCGCCCGGTGGGGCGACGTCGGCCCCGCGCACACCCGCCTGTGGGGTCCGGCGTTCCGCCGCCGCGCCGCACCGAGGAACCGGGAACTGACCTGGTACAGCACCGGCGATCTGCAGCGGATGCTGTGCTATCTCGACGTCCTCGCCACCGACCGCGGCCGCCACGTCACGCTCACCCACCCGGACGGCACTGTCTCCCTCGTCGCCGGTCTCGGGGACCCGCAGGCGGCACGGATCTGGCTTCTGCAGGCCCTCACCGGCCGGCGGGCCTCGGAGATTCTCATGCTCGACGTCGATCCGATCGAG
>CAJCHX010000320.1 GCA_903970215.1 Acidobacteriaceae bacterium | reverse complement strand
GGGTATGGCCCACGCACGAACGGCACCGCGCCGGGCAGGGAGTCCACGGGGAAGCCGGCGGCGGCGACCGCGTCGCGGTCGGCCCGGGTGTAGACGGGCGCCACGGCGATGCCTTCGGGAGTCGACCAGGTGAGGTCGTCGATGTCGTAGCCGTGTGCCTCGGCAGCCGCGGTGACGAAGGCGACGGTCTCCTCGCCGGTCGGCGGCGCGTCCCCCACGTCGGGCCCATCGAACGGAACGTCCGCGAAACTCGCGATGCCGCTCGAGCCGAAGCCGGCGATCTCGTTCGCAGAGGTGGTCATCACGCCCCCAGCCGGGTCAGGAGGTCGCCGAGCACGGCGGCCGCGTCGATCTTCATGTGCAGGTACCCGTCCACCGCACCGTCGGGCAGGGTGCCGGGCGCTCCGGCGAGGAGGACGATGTCGGCGCCGGCCCCGCGGGCCGCCTCCGCGGTCGAGACACCCTGCTCGGCATAGCCCCCGTCGGCGCCCGCGAGGACGGCTATCGCCGCGCCCGGCGAACCGTCGATACGCACCGTGCCGGCGGCCTGATCTGCGACGGTGGCCACGGCCTCGATGCCGCCCGACGCCAGCAGGTTGGTGACGAACGTCGACCGCCCGTTGTGCGCGGCGACGGAGCCGATGGTGACCAACCGGACGCGCGGCCGCACCCCGTGATGCGCGAGGAAGAGATCGGAGCGCGCACGCAGCGCCTCGAACGGCGCCGCATAGGAGCGGACCACTGCGCCGTTCTCCGCAGCCGCGGGCGGCAGCGGCGGCTCGGCCAGGTTCGGGAACTCGTTGACGCCGGTGATCTTGGCGCGCCGCCGCGACACGGCGTCGGCCCGCTTCGCCGCAGCGTCTGACAAGAGCGCCCGCACATCGCCAGCGGCTGCGGCCACGGCGAATCCGCCGGCGGACTCGATGCGCTGCAAGACCACCCACGCCGCACGGGCCAGATCGTCGGTGAGAGCCTCGACATGCCAGGATCCGGCCGCGGGATCGAGCACCCGGCCGACGTGTGACTCCTCGAGCAGCAACAGCTGGGTGTTGCGGGCGATGCGAGTGCTGAACGCGCCCGAGTAGCCCGGGATGCCGCCGGCGATGGCCGCGTCGAACGGCAGCGTGGTCACGTAGTCCGCGCCGCCGACTCCCGCGCCGAACGCGGCGACGGTGGTGCGCAACATGTTGACCCACGGGTCGCGCTGCGTCGCCGCGGCGAGCGAGGTCACGGCGTGTATCGGGGCGGCACCTTCGGCGGCATGGCCGAGATGCGCTGCGACCCGCGCCCACACCACCCGCCAGGCCCGGACCTTCGCGATGGTGAGGAACTGGTCGTCGGTAGCGGCGAGCCGGATCCCGAGTTGCGACAGCGCTTCGGGGACCGTCAACCCCGCCGCGGTCAGAGCCCGCACGTATTCGACGCCCGCCGCCGCGGCGAGACCGAGCTCCTGCGCGGCGGTAGCGCCGGCGTTGTGCAGGTCGGCGGCATCCACGACGATGGCCCGCACGTCCTCCGGCCGCTCGGCGGCAGCGCGGGCGAGGTCGACGGCCACATCCAGCGTGACGTCGGGCCGACCGACGACCGCGCTGGTCAGCGGAGCGGCTCCGAGCTGTACGCGCACCGCCTCCGCGACGAAGCGTTCCGCTTCGCCTGCCCGGTCCAAGGCCAGGTACAGAGCACGCGCCGCATCGTCGGCGTGCGGACCGGCCGACAACATCACGGGGGCCAGGTCGAGGAGGACGCTGGCGAGCGCCGGCCCTGGGTCCGGGCCGACGAGCCACAGCGCACTTGCGCCCGACTCGAGGGCGTCCAGTACTCCACCGGGTTCGTTCGGCTCGAACCGCTCGGCCACCTTCCAGCCCTGTCGGACGTCGCGCAGGGGGTCGCTGCCGCGCCGGAACGGGAACGATCCCGGCAGCGAAGATTCCGGCCGCTCGTCCAGCGCGGTGTACAGCGGCCGGATCGCGATGCCGTCTTCGGTGCTGGCCGTCAATGCCGCGACCGGATCGTCGGGCGCCTGGCCGCCGCGCGACTTGGCGAGTACCGCGCCCACTGACGACCGCCACCGCTCGTAACGTTCGCGCAGATCATCGTGATCGACCGCCACCGTCACGCTTCCTCCATTCGCGCTCGCGGAATCACTTGGATATCCGCGTGATCTGGCCTCCACGCTAGCCCATCGGATACCCTCGCCCCACGTGGGTAGCGCACGCAAAGGTAGTCGGCTCCGTGGGGGTGACAGGGCGTTCGTGATCCGGGCCGCGGCCGCATGTGCGATCGTGGTCGCACTGGTTGCGATCGGCATGGCGCTTCCCCACCCGGGGGCCCTGACGGTGCGCGCCTGGGCTACGTCGGCGGGCCCCTGGTTCCCCGTCCTCTTCCTCCTGGTCCACTTCGTCGTGACCGTGTTCCCCGTACCCCGCACCGCGTTCACGGTGCTGGCGGGATTCCTGTTCGGCCCGGTCGTGGGCATCCTCGTGTGCCTGATCGCGTCCACGGCCGCCGCGGTCGTGGCCTTCGCCGCGGTCCGGCACCTGGACACCCGGCACCAGTCGATGCTGCTCGTGCGGGTGCGACAGCATCGCACCTACCTCGGGATAGCCGCGCGCCTGCGCGCCCGCGGCTGGTTGGCCGTGGGGTCGCTGCGGCTGATCGCGGCGATGCCGTTCTCGATACTCAACTACGCGGCGGCGCTGTCGCCGGTCCGGTTCGTGCCATACCTGTCGGCCACGGTCGTGGGACTCGCACCGGGGACGGTGGCGGTGGTGCTGCTGGGTGATGCGCTTAGCGGCAAGTCCAACCCATGGCTCCTACTGATCAGCGCGGCGCTGATGGCGCTCGGCATTGCTGGGCTGGCCCTGGACGTGCGCCGTCCGGTACATCACCCCTCAGCCGCATCCAATGAGTCAAGTCCTATACCTTAACTTGAACTGATACAGGCTTCAGTCCTTGTCGGCCGGGCGGGTGGCGCGGTAGTAGCCGACTGCGCCGATGCGGTTGTGGCTGGACGCCACTTGTACGCAGTCCAGCCCGGCGCCCGCCAGCACCCCGACGATGCTCGCGTCGTCGGTAGCGGCCGGATGCTCGGCATCCTTGAACCGCCGCGCGAGCCGTCCGTGCAGACCGTGACCGTGGTCCACGAAATCTGCGAGGTGCAGACTGCCGCCGGGGCGTAGCACTCGGGCCACCTCGGCCGCAGCGCCGGCCTTCGCCTCGGCCGGGAGGTGGTGCCACATGAGCGCCGAAAGGACCCCGTCGAACGACGCGTCCGGATACGGCAGGCGCTGGGCGTATCCGCGTTCGAAGCGGACGGGCGGCTTCCCCGTCGGGCCGCTCGTTCGAGCTAGGCGGCGCGCCTTGCGCTGTGCGCGCTCCAACACCCGCGGGTCGGGGTCGCACCCCACGACCTCGAGCCCCGGCCGACTCCGCGCTGCACGAATCGCCAGGTTCCCCGTCCCGCAACCGATCTCGAGGACCCGCAGACCCGCTGCGAGTCGGGCTTCGGCCAGCAGCCGCCGGTGGATCTCACCGCCCCCGAGGACGAGGCTGATCAGGTCATAGAACGGCAGGAACGCGTCGTGTCCGGTCGCGGGGAGGTAATCGTGCGCGCGGTCGCCGTGTGGCGCGATCGGAGAATGTTTCGTCATGATCCCCATGATTCTCGCGCCGCAACCTCGACAGTCGGCCGATCCTCGGGGATATGTGGACTATCTTCGGTGATGTGATCGACATCGCCCAGGAGGTCGCATCCGTCGCCGGAGTCCCGGTGTACCGGTACCGCAGCGGACCGCACCTGCCGCCCGTCGCGGTGCACCTCGTCGAGGCCGGGCACCCGCCGGGCCACGGGCGGCCGCAGATTCACGAGTTCCCAGTGCTGGTCTACGTCGAGCGGGCACGTAGAACGGCGGAAGTGGCGGTAGGCACCTCCGGCCACGGCCACGGGTCGACGCAAGCGGGAGATGCCTATCTCGCCGCGCCCGGCGTGGTCATCGACCCCGCCGTCGCTACCTCGTGCGACCTCGGACACAGCGTCGCGTTCGATCCGGAGGCCCTCGGGGCGGCATCGTGGCCGTCATGGGCGTCGCACCCACTGCTCGCGTCGTTCCTGCACGGCGCACCCGGTGGGTTACTCCGTCTCACGGTGCCGGTCGAGCGCCGGCCGGTGTGGAGCGCCGCACTCGCGGCGATCGAGAACGAGGCCGCCGAGCAAGCCACCGGATACTGCGAGGCGATGCTGGCCCACCTGACCGTGCTGCTGGTCGACGTCGCCCGGTTGGCCACGGACGTGGTGGGCGATCTGCGCCGCAGCGCCGAGCCACTGCTGGCCGAGGTCTTCGATATAGTCGAGCGCAGGCACGCCGCGCCGATGTCATT
>CAJCHX010000319.1 GCA_903970215.1 Acidobacteriaceae bacterium | reverse complement strand
GGGTGCGGGCGCAGGCGCGGGTGCCGGACGCGTACGTGTGGACGTGTGCGTTGGCGTTGGCGCCGACCGAGGTGCCGTTGGGTGATCCGAAGTGGGCGGCGATCGCCCGCGATTTCATGATGGAGATGGGGTTCGACGTAGCCGGTGCGGCGGCGGCGCGGTGGGTCGCGATTCATCACGGCACGTCGAAGAAGGGCAACGATCACATCCATATCGCGGCGGATCTGGTGCGGGAGGACGGGTCGGTGGTGGAGCTGTTCCCGGTCGATCCGGTGACGGGGAGGAAGGTCGGGGACGGCCCGCGGTCGTCGACGGTGATCCAGATGTTGGAGAAGAAGTACGGCCTGCAGATCGACCGGGTGCCCGAGGTGAGCAATCCGTCGGAGCAGACGTACGCGGAGGGGAAGACGGCGGAGAAGTTCTACGGCCGCAGTGAGCCGGTGCGGGCCGAGTTGATGCGGCGGGTGCGGGCGTATGCGACGGCCGCGAGCAGCGAGGCGGCGTTCGTCGGGCGGATCCTCGCCGACGACACGATGGTGGCGCGGCCGTTCTTCAAGGACGGCCGGGTGCAGGGTTTCTCGGTGCGGCTGGTCCCTCCCGGGTGGACGAAGGAGCAGGCGTTCCGGTCGGACGAGTTGGCCTGGTATTCGGGCACGACGCTGGGCCGCGATCTCGGGCTCGGGCAGCTGCGCAAGGCGTGGGGTCAGGACCTCGACGGTGAGTCGATCGCCCGCCGCCGCTGGCATGCCGTCGACGGATCGGTTCCGGCGCCCGAGGCCGACGCGGAGGTATCGTCGGCTGCTGCGGAGCTGCCGACCGACGCCGCACAAGCAGTAGAAACGGAACGACGGGGCGCGGCGAAGCTGCCGTACGACCGCGGTGCCGCCGCCGACGAACACCGGGCGGGCACCGGCCGCGCAGACGCGGCGGGAGATCCAGTGGCGCAGTTGGAGCGCGCGCGTGCCGAGTTGGCGGGCTGGACCGACTTCGTGCGGGCGATCGACCCGCAGGACGGCGAGCAGCTCGCCCGGGCCGCGGAGATGACAGCGGGTGTATTCGCGGCGTGGTCGATCACCATCGAGCACACCGAGCCGGGACCGCTCGCGCGGTCGTGCCACACCCTGGCACGCAGCGCGACTCGTAGGTACAGCGCGCCGCGGCCCGCCCAGCGCCGCAGAGCGTCGCCCGCTTCCGCGGCCGCGATGCTGATGCTCGCGTCCTCGCACGGCGACCCGGCGATGGCGTGGGCGATCGTGATGGCGCAGCTGTCGGCGGCGGTGCAGGCACTGGCGGACGCGAACGCCGCGGCCGGCAACGCCGCCGTTGCCGCACGGCTGACCGCGCTGCGGGTCGAGCAGCTCGCCGAGCTCGAAGCCTGCGCCGCCGCCCGCGGCATCACC
>CAJCHX010000318.1 GCA_903970215.1 Acidobacteriaceae bacterium | reverse complement strand
TGCTGCTCGCCGGGTTGTCGTTGGTGGGTTCGGTGCAGGATGCGATCACCGGGGCGCCGGTGACGGCGGCGGCCCGGTTCTTCGAGGTCATGGTGTTCACCGCCGGTGTTGTCGCGGGAGTGGGAATCGCGCTGCAGGTCGCCTCCAAGCTGGGCGCCACGCTGCCGCCATTGGACCAGGCCCCGTTCGCGTATGCCCCGCTGCCGATCGCAGTGCTCTCCAGCGGCGCCGCATCGGCCGCCTTCGCGATCGCCTGTTATGCGCAGCGGCGGGCGCTCACCGTGTCGTTCCTGGCCGGCGCCGCGGGCGCACTGGTCTCCGGGGCGGTACTCGGACGCGGCCTGGGTCCCGTCGTGGCGTCCGCGACGGCGGCCACCGTGGTGGGTCTCGCGGGCGGCCTGCTCGCCCGGCGCGCGGTGGTACCGCCCCTGATCGTCGGGGTCGCCGGAATCACGCCCCTGGTTCCCGGCCTCGCGGTGTACCGCGGGCTGTCCCAGATCCTCGAGAACCAGACCTCTGCCGCTCTGTCGAGCCTGGCCAGCGCTCTGGCCGTCGGCTGCGCGCTCGCCGCGGGCGTGACCCTGGGTGAGTGGGGCGCGCGGATCATCCGGCGACCCCGCTTCCGCGGGCGCTTCGGCGACCTCCGCCAGCCCAAGGTGGTGCTCGAACGACACTTCGGTCACGGCCGCCGGATGCGGGTGGTGGACGCCGACCCTGAATCCCGGCAGTGAATGAGCTGGTAAAATCGGGTCTCGTAGGTATCCGATCCACAAGAACCCCGATCCACGAAGGTGCGTAGATGCCCCCGAAGACCACGCCGGAGATCAGCGACGACGAGCTCGAGCCCCTTGCGGACGAGACCGCCCGTCAGGCGCAGCGGGTCGTCGCCGCGTACGCGACCGACGCCGACGAGTGCCGCATGCTGCTCTCCATGCTCGGGATCGGCCCGAAGGAAGCCTGACCACCGCCGAACGACTGTCGACCGGGCGATCGCACGATCGCCCGGCTGATAGTCGCACCCCTGGCGACACCGAGTTCCCCGTGCACCCAGAGGTCCACAACTCCTACCAGCGAGGATTTGTCAGTGACTGATCACGATGTAGATCCTGGCACCGCACGCGCCGAGTTCGTGGTGGTCGCCAACCGTCTTCCCGTCGACGTCGAACGCGACGCGGACGGGACGCTCATCACGAAGCAGGCCCCGGGCGGCCTGGTGACCGCACTCAAACCCATCCTGCGGTCCAGGCGCGGCGCGTGGGTCGGCTGGCCGGGCGCGGCCGACATCGGCGACGAGCCGATCCAGGGCGACGACATGACGCTGGTGCCCGTGCGGTTGTCCGAGCAGGAGATCGCCGAGTACTACGAGGGCTTCTCCAACGGCAGCCTGTGGCCGCTGTACCACGATGTGATCGTCAAACCCGAGTACCACCGCGAGTGGTGGAACAGCTACGTCGAGGTCAACCGACGGTTCGCCGCGGCCGCCGCAGCCACGGCCGCTCACGGTGCGACGGTGTGGGTGCAGGACTACCAGTTGCAGCTGGTCCCGCGGATGCTGCGGATGTTGCGTCCCGACGTGCGCATCGGCTTCTTTCTGCACATCCCGTTCCCACCGGTCGAGCTGTTCATGCAGATGCCGTGGCGAGCCGAGATCATCGAGGGCATCCTGGGCGCCGACCTGGTCGGCTTCCACCTCCCCGGCGGCGCCCAGAACTTCCTCTACCTGGCGAAGCGGCTCGCCGGGTACCCGACGTCCAAGGGCAATGTGGGCACACGGACGAAATTCGGCGTGGTCACCGTCGGTTTCCGCTCGGTACTGGTGGGCGCCTTCCCCATCTCCATCGACTCCGCCGTGCTGGCCGAGGCCGCGCGCTCGCCGGCCACCCGCACGCGGGCCAAACAACTGCGCCGCGACCTCGGCAACCCGCAGCGGATCATGCTGGGCGTCGACCGCCTCGACTACACGAAGGGCATCGACGTCCGGCTCCGCGCCATCCACGAGCTGTATCACGAGGGTCGGCTCGATCCGGAGGAGGTGGTGTTCGTGCAGCTCGCGACGCCGTCTCGGGAGCGGGTCGAGTCGTACAAAGCCATGCGGAACGACATCGAACGGCAGGTGGGCCGCATCAACGGCGACTTCGGCCGGGTGGGGAACCCCGCGGTGCATTACATCCACCGATCGGTGCCGCGGGAGGAGCTGATCGCCTTCTTCGCCGCTGCCGACGTGATGCTGGTGACGCCGCTGCGGGACGGAATGAATCTGGTGGCCAAGGAGTATCTCGCCTGCCGTCCCGACGGCGGCGGCGCCCTTGTGCTGAGCGAGTTCACCGGCGCGGCCGCCGAGCTACGCCAGGCCTACCTGTGCAACCCGCACGACCTCGAGAGCGTCAAGAACGCGATCTACGACGCCGTGCAGCAGGACCGGGACGAGGGGCGCCGACGCATCCGGGCGATGCGACGCCAGGTGCTGCAGTACGACGTGGACCTGTGGGCGCGGTCGTTCCTCGAGACGCTGGCCGGGCACATCGACACCCTCGAACCCACACACTCGCACGACGCTGCGCGCGATGCTGCAACCCAACCGTCCGACGACACCGTCGAACCCGCCGGGAGGTCGGCTCGGTGACGGCACCGCACCCGGTCCCGGGCGAGCGGAGCGACGGGGAATCGAACCAGGGCGAGCGGAGCGAGTCGAACCCGCGCACGTCAGCGGCGCTGCGAGCGTTCGCGGCGCTGCCCACGGTGCTGGTGGCCACCGACTACGACGGCGTGGTGGCCCCGATCGTCTCCGACCCGGAACGGGCGTTCCCCCTCCCCGGCACCATGGACACGTTGCGCGCACTCGCGGCGGCACCGGGGGTCACCGTCGCGCTCGTCTCGGGGCGCGACCGCGCCACCTTGCGCGCCCTGTCCGGTGCCGACGATCCGCTGGTGACGGTCGGCAGCCACGGCGGCGAGTTCGACGACGGATTCACGGCGCGGGAACTCACCGATGATCGCCGAGCGCTGCTCGCCACGGTGATCGCCCAGCTGACGGACATCGCCGACCGATTCCCCGGCGCGGCGATCGAGAGCAAGCCCACCAGTGCTGCACTGCACGTGCGCAACGCCGGCCCCGACGGTGCCGTGGCGCTCGAGGAGGCCCGGCGCGGGCCTGCCACCATTGCGGGAGTGCACGCGACGGAGGGCAAGGCCGTCCTCGAACTCGCCGTCGTCGAAGCCTCCAAGGGGCACGCCCTCAAGGTGCTACGCGCAGCCGTGGGTGCCGACGCCGTGCTCTATCTCGGCGACGACGTGACCGACGAGCGCGCGTTCGCGGTGCTCCGCGGACCCGATTCGGGCGGGCCGGACGTGTCGGTGAAGGTGGGCGCCGGCGACACCGTCGCCGAATACCGGCTGCCCGACCCCGAAGGGGTCCGGTACGCGCTCCGGGAGCTGCTTCGGCTGCGCTCGGACGGACGCTGAGCCACGTGGGCTCAGCCCAGCACGACCCGGAGAGATGGATCGTTGACCGGTAGCTCACCGTCGACGAAGGCCGTCACCCGCAGGCTGTCGAGGTTGATCACTCCGCCGTGGTTGTCGAGGAAGGCGATGTCGCTCGCGTCCCGCCCCGTGACCATCCGCATCATCGTCTGCCGGGGTGCCAGGTTGGTGGCGTCCACGACCCACCAGGTGTCGTCGATCAGCGCCTCTGCCACGGCGTGCAGGTCCATCGGGTCGCACCCGGGCGCGAAGACCGCGGCCATCCGCGCGGGTATCTTCACCGCCCGCAGCAGGG
>CAJCHX010000317.1 GCA_903970215.1 Acidobacteriaceae bacterium | reverse complement strand
CGACGCGGCGATCACGCCGCGTCGCCCCGTCTGTGTCTATAGCCGCGTGTGTAGCCGCGATGTGCGAGCGCAAGCTTCCCTGAAATCGGCCACTCAGCGGCGCACGCCCCGTTTTCCCGGGGTACCTGACCGGGATCTGGTCGACTTCAAAGTGACGGTAACGCCCAGGATCGTGGCGATATCATCGCGGAGTGCACCACGTACCGCCGCTGGTCCGCGCGCTGCTCCTGGCCACCGTGGTGGTGTGGGCGGCGGCCGAATTGCGGCAGGCCGCTCGCACCAGAGCAGGGGCGCGTCACGCGGACGCCGGCAGCCGGACCGCCTTGCGAGTGCTCGGTTCAGTGGCCGTTGTTGTCGCGATCGTGTTCGCGCGGACGGTGCCGGCCACTGCGATCCGCCCACCGCTGGTAGCCGAATGGGCCAGGATGATCGTGATGTGGTTCGGAATAGCGCTGCGGCTGTGGTGCTTTCATGTCCTCGGCCAGTATTTCACCTTCACGGTGCAGACGTCCGCGGACCAGCGCGTAGTGGAGTCCGGGCCGTACCGGGTGGTCCGGCACCCGAGCTACCTCGCGATCATCGTGATCCTCACCGGGGTGGGCCTGCTGTACGGGAACTGGCTGTCGGTGATCGCGATCGTGGTGCTGTTCGGCTGCGGGATCGGTTACCGGATCCGGGTCGAGGAGCGCGCGCTGCTCAGTGACCTGGGGCAGCGGTACGCGGACTACGCCTCGACGCACAAGCGGTTGGTTCCATTCGTCTGGTAGCGCACGGTCGTCTGGTAGCGCACGGTCGTCTGGTAGGGCAGCCCGCTCCACATCTCGTGACCGGCCCTGCATCTCCTGACCGGCCCGGCGCCCCCGGGAACGCGTCCACCGAGCGCTCGACTGTCGTACCACCGGCCTACCCTGGGCTGCGTGGCAGATCCGTCGACTTACCGGCCCGCAACCGGGACCATCCCCACCGAGCCCGGGGTGTACAAGTTCCGAGACGCGCACGGCCGTGTGATCTACGTGGGCAAGGCGAAGTCGCTGCGCAGCCGCCTCAGCTCGTACTTCGCGGACGTCTACTCACTGCATCCGCGCACATACCAGATGGTCAGCACTGCCGCATCCGTCGAATGGACGGTGGTAGGCACCGAGGTCGAGGCGCTGCAACTCGAGTACAACTGGATCAAGGAGTTCGATCCTCAGTTCAACGTCCGGTACCGGGACGACAAGACGTATCCGATGCTGGCGGTCACGCTCAACGAGGAGTTCCCACGGCTGTATGTCTACCGCGGGCCGCGCCGCAAGGGAGTGCGCTACTTCGGTCCGTACTCCCACGCCTGGGCCATCCGCGAGACGCTCGATCTGTTGCTGCGGGTGTTCCCGGCGCGCACCTGTTCGGCGGGGGTGTTCAAGCGGCACAACCAGATCGGCCGGCCGTGTCTGCTCGGCTACATCGACAAGTGCTCGGCGCCGTGCGTGGGGAGGGTCACCCCGGCCGAACATCGCGTGATCGTGGAGGACTTCTGCGACTTCCTCGCGGGTAAGACCGACGTGCTGATCAAGCAACTCGAGTCCAGCATGCTCGCTGCCTCGGGGGAGCTCGATTTCGAGCGCGCAGCGCGGCTGCGCGACGATGTCGCCGCGCTGCGCAGAGCGGTGGAGAAGCAAGCCGTGGTGCTCGGCGACGGAACGGATGCCGACGTCATCGCGTTCGCCTCCGACGAACTCGAGGCCGCGGTGCAGATCTTCCACGTCCGCGGCGGCCGAGTGCGAGGCCAGCGCGGCTGGGTCGTCGAGAAGGCCGGAACCGAGAAGATGGATGCGGCCGAGGTCTCGTCGTCGGAACTGGGCGAGATGGTGGGGCAGTTCCTCACCCAGTTCTATGGCGGAGAGGTGGACCAGGCGGGATCATCCCCGGACGCCGGGACGCCGGTTCCGCGCGAGGTACTGGTGCCCGAGCTACCCGAGGACGCCGACGAGCTGCAACAGTGGCTTTCGACGCTGCGGGGATCCCATGTATCTCTGCGGGTTCCGTATCGAGGAGATAAGAAGGCACTGGCCGAGACCGTCGCCCGCAACGCGGCTGAGTCCTTGCACCAACACAAGTTGAAGCGATCCGGCGACCTCACTGCGCGATCGGCCGCGCTGCAGGGGCTGCAGGATGGACTCGACCTCGACTCTGCGCCACTGCGCATCGAATGCGTCGACATCAGCCACGTGCAGGGCACCGACGTGGTGGCCTCGTTGGTGGTGTTCGAGGACGGGCTGCCCCGCAAGTCCGACTACCGCCACTATTCGATCAAGGAGGCAGCGGGGGACGGGCGCAGCGACGACGTGGCCTCTATTGCGGAGGTGACGCGCCGACGATTCCTGCGGCACCGCGCCGACCAGGAGCGCGGATCCGGAGAGGACGGAATGGCGACAGGGGACGGGGGCGATTTGGCCCCCGACGCCGGTATCGACCCGCAGACGGGCCGGCCGCGCAGATTCGCGTACCCGCCCAACTTGTTCGTCGTCGACGGTGGCGCACCACAGGCCGCCGCTGCGCAGGCGGTGTTGGACGAGCTTGGTGTGACCGATGTGGCCGTCGTGGGCCTGGCGAAGCGGCTGGAGGAGGTGTGGGTGCCCGGCGACGACGACCCGTTGATCCTGCCCCGCAGTTCGGATGCCCTCTTCCTGCTGCAGCGCGTGCGCGACGAGGCGCACCGGTTCGCCATCGGCTTCCACCGCAGCAAGCGTGCCAAGCGGATGACGGCGAGCGCTCTGGACGACATCGCGGGGCTGGGGCCGACGCGAAAGAATGCCCTGGTCAAGCACTTCGGGTCCGTCGCGAAGCTGCGGGAGGCCACGCTCGATGAGATCGTCGCCGTCCCCGGGATCGGCCGCGCGACCGCGCAGATCGTGCACGATGCCCTCGCGCCCGCCGAATCCGCGCAGGGGTGACGCGAATCCGGGCCTGGGACTCGGTCGATCGAGCGCGGGATCGGATCAGCGCGAGGAAGCGTCGGGAAGCCGGGGTGGGCACGTTCCGCCGGGCGTGGTCAGCAGTTCGAAGTGCCACCACTCGTTCTCGAAGGGACGGCACAGACCCCAGCGGTTTCCGTTGACCTGCAACCAGTTCGCACCGGCCTCCGGTCCGACGTCGATCGCGTGCCCGGTGACGTGCGTCGACTCGGCGGGCGGTAGCACCCACCGACGGGCGACCGCCGCGCTTCCGTACTTCGCCAGCGCTTGCCGCCAGAGCGAATCCTGTTCTGCCCACGACCGCCTGCCGGAGGTGATCCACATCGTGACGCCCTCGCGCCGCGCCTCGTCGAAGGCCGAGGTATAGGCGGCGGCGAGCGCGGGGGTGAGGCCGGCGGTGCCCGGCGCCGACTGCGCGGCGAGTTCTATCCCGGGGCGTCGCAGGTGCGAATCCTGCTGCGGCACCACGACGGTGACCGCCGCCAGCGCGACTAGCGCCGCAGCGGCGATCCGGGTGTGGGGGTGCGGTCGCATCCCCGTCACCATAGAACTCGCGCGTCGGACCCGCTGCCGCTCTGCGTCCGGCTTGTCGGTGCGCACGTGTCTGATTGTCCCTGCGCACACATCCATATCTGCTCGTACCCGGATGTGTGGTCGCGCCCCGTCTACCGCGTCCGCGTCGGCGTCGTGAGACGTGCGAAGTTGTCGAGAGCGCGGCAGGCGCGCGGACTAGTCTGAACCAGAGCGGTCGGGCGAGAAGGGAACGACGAGTGGGCCCCAATGGGGAGACGAGAAGCGACGAACGCACGATCGGGGTGAACAGCAGTGATGGTCCGATGGACGTTCTGCTGGTCACGGGCCTGTCCGGAGCAGGTCGGGGAACGGCTGCGAAGGTGCTCGAGGACCTCGGCTGGTATGTCGCCGACAACCTCCCGCCCGCATTGATCCGCAACATGGTCGACATCAGCCTCGCCGACGAATCCCGGATTCCACGGCTGGTGATCGTCACGGATGTGCGGAGCAAGACCTTCACCGGCGACTTCGCCGACATCCGCCGCGAACTCGCGGAGAAGGACATCGAACCTCGTGTGCTCTTTCTCGATGCCTCGGATCAGACGCTCATCCGCCGATTCGAGCAGGTCCGCCGGCGACACCCGCTGCAGGGTGGCGGAACGCTCGCCGAGGGCATCGCAGCCGAACGGCAGATCCTGCAGCCGATCCGGTCGACGGCAGACCTGGTGATAGACACCTCCGGACTGTCCGTGGCCAAGCTTCGGCAGGCCATCGAGAGTGCGTTCTCGAGTGTGCAGAGCGGCCTCCTGACGGTCACGGTGCAGTCGTTCGGCTTCAAGAACGGCATCCTGTTGGACGCGGATATGGTGCTCGACGTCCGGTTCCTCCCCAACCCGTACTGGGTCCCCGAGCTGCGCGCCAAGAACGGTCGCGACCGCGAGGTCTCGGACTACGTCCTCGGTCAACCGGGGGCCGTAGGCTTCCTGGACTCCTATATCGCACTACTCGACCCGGTTCTCGACGGCTATCGTCGCGAGGGCAAGTTGTATTTGACCGTGGGTATCGGGTGCACGGGCGGCCAGCACCGCAGCGTCGCGATGACGGAGGAGCTGGCGCGGCGGCTCGCTGAGCGGCCGGGGCTGCAGGTGCGTGCTGCGCACCGGGATCTGGGGCTGGAATGACGGTGCGACGGGACGATTCGGTGGCGGGCTTCTCCGTGGCGGCGCTCGGCGGCGGACACGGACTGTTCGCCACGCTGCAGGCGTTGCGCATGCTCACCCGCGACATCACGGCCATCGTGACCGTCGCCGACGACGGTGGCTCGTCGGGCCGCCTGCGCCACGAACTGGGCATCATTCCGCCCGGCGATCTCCGGATGGCGCTCGCGGCGCTGATGCCGGACGGGGACCAGGGCCGCTTCTGGGCCGATATCCTGCAGCACCGCTTCGGTGGCGGAGGTGCGATGGCCGGGCACCCCGTGGGCAACCTGCTGCTGGCGGGGCTCTGCGAGGTGCTCGGCGACCCGGTGGGTGCGCTCGATGCGATGGCTCGCCAGTTCGGGGTCCAGGGGCGCGTGCTCCCGATGGTCCCCGGCCCGCTGCGGATCGAGGCCGACGTGGCCGGACTCGAGGATGATCCGAGGCTCACGCGGGTGATCCGCGGGCAGGTGGCGGTGGCGTCGACGCCCGGCAAGGTGCGGCGTGTCCGGTTGATCCCGGCCGAACC
>CAJCHX010000316.1 GCA_903970215.1 Acidobacteriaceae bacterium | reverse complement strand
CGATCGTGTCGATCCGCACCAGCTCCTCGGCGCGGAGATCGATCACCTCGGCAAGCCGGGTCAATCGCGCGGCTCGCTCGGCCAGCGGCATCCGTTGCCACGCAGGCAGCGCACGTGCCGCACCCTCGACGGCGAGCTGCACATCCTCCGCCCCGCAGCGCGGGATGCGAGCGATGAGACGGCCGGTGGCGGGGTTGAACGTGTCGAGCCTCTCGCCGCTGAGTGCGGGACGCCGGTCGCCCCCGATCAACGCCAGTGGCTCGCCGAACTGCAGCTCGGTCACATCCGAGGCGGTCATGTGATCAGCTCCCCGGCCCATTTGGCGCGGTAGAAGTTCCAGGCGCTGGTGAAGCCCTCTGCCGTGGCTGGAGCCTCGCGGCGATGGCCAACCAGCGCCTCGGGGAGGGGATATGCCGTCCCGGCGGCCATCGCCTCCAGCTGAAAGCGGGCGGCGTCGTTGAGATCTATGGTCACCACCGCCGCCTGCCCGACGCTCGCGCCGACGCAGACCACACCGTGTCCCAACAGGGTGACGGCGCGTCCGTCGCCGAGTGTCTCAGCAAGCTCGTGTCCGTGCTGGGAGGTCTCGATCTGACGTGGATCGAGGAAGAGGGGGACCTCGGGGAAAAAGATCGACGCGCGCCAGGTCACCGGCAGGACCGGGGTGCGGGTGATCGACAGGGCAACGGGGGCGTGAGGATGGCAATGCACCACGCTCATCACGTCCGGGCGCGCGCGGAGCACCTCGGTGTGAATCGGAAACTCACCCGGCGGATCGAACCGTCCCTCCACCACACCGCCGTCGGAGTTGATCACGATCAGGTCCTCGGCCTCGGTCTGGGCGAGGGTCCGTTCATGGTCGTGGACATGGCCCATCATCACGATCAGGTCGCTGTCGGGAACCCGGGCGCTGATGTGACCGAACGCTTTCTCGAACATCCCCTCTCCGTCGAGTACGCGCAGTCCCTGCAAAAGCTCCTGCCGGGTCGCCTCGATGGCCGCCGCGGACGCGCTCATCAGGGGATCACCTCGCCGTCGGGACCAAGCTCATACAGCTCAAGGATCAGTCCTCCGACCGCCTGGGTGTCGAAGTACGCGAAGCGGCCGCCGTCCGAGAGCTCGCCGTAGGAGATGACCTCGGTCTGGCCGTGCTCCCGCATCCAGGCGATGTCCCGTTCGAGGTCATCGGTGTAGGCACAGAGATGGATCGCCCCTTCGCCGTGACGCTCGAGGAACTCACGCTGGATTGAGGGACCGGCGATCGGCGAAATCAGCTCGAACTCCAGCTCTCCAAGTTGGGTGATTCGTCCGGCCAGTCGGGTCTCCGGGGACTCGACCCCGCGGACGAGTCGGCGCGTTGTATGCGCTGAGGGCCCCTCACGGAACGGACCGATCCCGAGCGACTCGTAGAACGCCACGCTTTGGTCGAGGTCGGAGACGACCACACAGATCTGGTACGCGCGGGACCAGGGCGGCGCGCCGGTGGGAATCAGGGACGCCGTCACCGCAGTCCCAGGATCAATCGGGGCATCTCGGTCGTCATGAAGCGCACGTCCGGCTCAGGCACTCCGACCGAGACCAGCTGAGTCAGGAAGGACTGGAAGGCGATGTGCGGAGGAGCCTGGTAATCCTGCCCGCTGTCGGAAGAAATGATGACCTTGTCAGCGCCGATCTCAAAGATCAGGTCTCGCGCCATGTCGAGCGTCATGCCGCCCCCGTGGTTGCGAAACAGCCACCTTTCCAGGGTGCCGGCGGCAGACTGGCCAATCTCAGCGAGCGCGCCGAGTGCCACCATCTCCTTGACGAACTCGGCCGACTGGTCCAGGAAGAAGACATGGGTGAGCACGACGCGCACCCCGGCCTCGACGCATGCGAGCACGATCTGTCGCGTCTCCGCGTCGGAGAGGTGGGCGGTGGCGATCGTCGCGTCGTACTCCAGCGCCTGACCGATGATCGTGTGAAACTCGGGGATCAACTGTCCGGCGTCGTCGAGCACGCTCAGGCCCGGCCGCAAGCCGAGGGCCGGATTCATGGTGAGGTTGGGCACGCCGTAGGTGCCGGCGCCGACATGGTCGACGTGATGGCGTGCGTGCAGGGTCGGCCCCCAGATGATCTTCGCGCCCTGGTCAAGGGCGGCCCCGACCGCGTATGGATTGATCCCACCGACAAATTGGTTCAACGTGATCGAGCCCCATACCTCGATGCCCGGCACCGCCTTGCGAGTGAAATATGCCCGAGTCGCCGTGGATTCGTGGTGGGCTTTGAAGACAAGACCTGACATCCCGGCCTCCCGCGCAGCGCGAGCGAAATCGAACGCGTCACCGGACCTCATGAACAACTCCGGGCCAGCGTGCAGATGGGTGTCGATGGTGTGCTTGAGGTCGAACACGGGTCAGCCCTCCTGGGGGACGGAGACAGATCGACGAGCCGGCGCCCAGCGTTCTGCGCGCTGATCGATCGCGCCGAGGCGTTGGTTGAGGCGCTTGCGCGGCAGGTGTTTGAGCATCCAGGAGCGAGCGCTCTCATTACCGGGCCAGCGAGAACTCAGCCTCTCGTATCGCATCGACCAATCCTGGGTGAGATCGGTCAGCGGTCGTGCACTGCGCTCCCAGCCTCGCAGGGCCTCGGGAATCGCTCGGTGGTCGGCGCCCTCGAGTTCTTCGACGAGTGCACGCGCGTTGGAGACCGAGAGACCGACGCCCTGACCGAGAGTGGGAGGCAGGGCATGCAGGGCGTCGCCCAGCAGAGCGACGCGACCGTGAGACCAACGCTGACAGCGAACGTAGGGGTAGAGGTGACGAATCGCACTGCCCTGGTCGAGACGGTCGATGAACTCTCGCGGCAGGAATGGATAGGTCTCAGCCCAATATGCGGCGTCGACAGGACGTGTCGCGCTTGCCCGTTGGTTGGCCTGCTCGCACCCGAAGTAGACGTAGGTCTGCGTCTCGGACACCGGACAGATGCCCAGGCGGTTGGTGCCAGACCAGATCTCCGTGAACGCATTCTCGGCGTCATAGGCGCCACGCGGGATCACGGTGCGCGTGCATCCGGTCGCCAGCGTCCTCTTGCTGACCGGGATCGGGAGTCCGTCACGGATCTGCGAATGAAATCCGTCGGCGCCGACGACCAGGTCCGCTCGCCGCTCGCTCCCATCGGAAAGAAGCAGGCGACCGTCGGCTTCGGCGCGCAGGACGTGAGACCCGGTGAGCACCTCGACCCCCGCCTGCTGGGCAGCCTCGTGCACCGCATTGATCACGGCGGAGCGAAGTGGGTTGTACATCCGGCTGACGGCATCCAGCTGCTTGTCCGTGACCAGCTCCCCGTGGCCGTCGATCAACCGCGAGCGGGTGAAGCGAGTGGCTCCGTCGACGATGTGCTCCAGGATGCCGAGCTCCTCGAACACCACCGCGCTGGAGTTGTGGATCACCAGGCCCGAGCCGACCTCACGGATGGCCGAGTCGCGCTCGTGGACGGTCGCCCGCCAACCTCGGCGTGCGAGGAGCGCCGCCAGGGTCAGGCCGGCGATCCCGCCGCCGGCGATCTCGACCGTCAACGCGTCGGCCATGCCTTAGACCCGCCTCGGGCGAGGTTCGGTGGGCAGTCCGAACAGTCGCGCCGCATTAAGCCCGAGGATGTTGCGCCGGGCGTCGTCACTGAGGAAAGGGAGGTCCCAGATTACGCTGGGGACGTCGAAGTCCCAGTGGGGATAATCGGAGGAGTACAGCAGCTGGGTTTCGGCGTTGATCATCTCAAAGGTCTTCTGCAGGATGCTCAAATCGCGCGGCCGTTCCATCGGTTGGGAGGTGAAGAACATCTGGCGGATGTACTCCGATGGTGGCTTGGTGAGCAGAGGTGTCTCGGAAGAGCGCATTGCCCACTCGTGGTCCAAGCGCTGCATGAGGAACGGCAGCCACGCCAACCCGCTCTCGATCCAGATCACATCGAGCCCGGGAAAGCGCTCCGGCAGTCCGTTGACCACCCAGTTAGTCAGGTGGATCATGTTGGTGAACGTGAATCCGAGCGAGTGAATGGAGATAAACTTGTTCAGTGACTCCATGGCCTGCTCGTGGCGGTTGTATGCAGCGTGAAACCCGAGCGGCATACCGCGCTCCTGCAGCGCTGCGTACAGCGGG
>CAJCHX010000315.1 GCA_903970215.1 Acidobacteriaceae bacterium | reverse complement strand
AGCACGACCGCGTCCGCGCCCACTGCATCCGAGACGCGAATCAAGGTGCCCGCATTGCCCGGATCGGCGATATCGACAGGCACCGACACCAGTCGTGCCCCCGCCGGTAGATCCGGCGCATCAAGCAACCGGCACACCGCGACGACTCCCGGTGGTGTGACCGTCTCGGACAACGCGAGCATCGCCCGGTCGGTGACCAGACTGACGCTCGACGGCAGCAGACTCGCGTACCGCTGCGCGCCGTCGACGGTGACGAAGACCTCCTCGGCAACGCCGGCGGCGAGCGCGGCCCCGACCGCGTTCGCGCCCTCCGCGAGGAACCGACCGGCCTTTCGCCGACCGGCAGCGCGGAGCAGCTTGGATGCAGAAACGACCCGCGGGGTCCGCTCTGTGAAGAGCGTTTCCACGGGTCGTTCAGCGCTGTCGGCCACGAGTGAGTGGTCCGAGAACTTACGCGGCCGGCGCGTTCACGTCGGTGGGCAGCGCAGCCTTGGCGACGGCTACCAGGCCGGCGAACGCATCAGCGTCCGACACGGCGAGCTCGGCGAGGTTCTTACGGTCCACCTCGACGCCGGCCAGCTTGAGGCCCTGCATGAAGCGGTTGTAGGTGATGTCATTGTCGCGAGCCGCAGCGTTGATCCGGGTGATCCACAGCTTGCGGAAGTCGCCCTTACGTGCGCGACGGTCCCGGTAGGCATAGGTCAGCGAGTGGAGCTGCTGCTCCTTCGCCTTGCGGTAGAGGCGGGACCGCTGACCGCGGTAGCCCTTGGACGCCTCCAGGATGGAGCGCCGCTTCTTCTGTGCATTCACTGCGCGCTTGACGCGTGCCATAGTCGTTGTTCCTTCGAAGAGTTATCGGTCTCGGGCGGCTTATTTGCCGAGCAGCTTCTTGATGCGGCGCGTGTCGGCGGGCGCGACCTCGGTGACGCCGTCGAGGCGACGGGTACGCGTGGTGGGCTTGTGCTCGAGCAGGTGGCGACGGTTCGCCTTCTGACGAAGCAGCTTGCCGCTGCCGGACACCTTGAAACGCTTCGCGGTGCCGCTGTGGGTCTTGTTCTTGGGCATGGATTGTCTCGTTTCGTTCGTTACGCGGTGCCGACCGGATCCCGGTCGGCCGGGCAGGTCACTCAGGCCTGTGCCGGCGGGGTGACGTTCCCCTTGTCCTGCTGGGCCTTGGCCCGGGTCTTCGATCCCTTGTGCGGAGCCAGCACCATGGTCATGTTCCGGCCGTCCTGCTTGGCGGACGTCTCGATGAACCCGTAGTCGGCGACGTCCGATCCGAGACGCTGCAGGAGGCGGAACCCGAGCTCCGGGCGCGACTGCTCGCGGCCGCGGAACATGATGGTCACCTTGACCTTGCTGCCCTGTTCGAGGAACCGGACCACGTGACCCTTCTTGGTCTCGTAGTCGTGGTCGTCGATCTTCGGGCGGAGCTTCTGCTCCTTGATCACGGTCATCTGCTGGTTCTTGCGGGACTCGCGCAGCTTCTGCGCGGCCTCGTACTTGAACTTGCCGTAGTCCATGATCTTGCACACGGGTGGCCGCGCGTTGGGCGCGACCTCGACCAGGTCCAGATCGGCTTCGAACGCGAGGCGCAGCGCATCTTCAACACGCACGATCCCGACCTGCTCACCTTCCGGACCGACGAGTCGGACCTCGGGAACGCGGATCTGACCGTTGGTGCGAGTCTCAGTGCTGATGGGGCCTCCTCTTGTAGGTGCTCACTGCGAGCGGTGTGTGTCCCGACCGCGGCGCAGCCTCCAGGCCCTGCCACTCAGCCTGTCCGGGGGTGCACATGCACGCCACACGAACAGAGGCCCCTCCAGGCGTCATGCCTGCGGGGCCCGTAACCGACCGATCAAGCGATCGCGGCATACGCCGACGATCACCCCTCCCCTTGGCAGGGAGGCCGCGCTGGGCGAACCGAGCGCGTCGACCGGACCAGCCGACTCTTCCGTGAGGACGTCGACGTGGTGGGAGCGGGACTCCACTTGCTGCCCCGGCTCGGAGCCGGGGCGGTCGCGCATGAAAGTGTAGCAGTCGTGACCGAGAACCCGAATTCGCCGACGCCGGACACCCCGGACGACCTCCCGGAACGCGACCTTCCCGAACGCGACCTGGCCGAGATCCCGTCCATCGAGGTGATGTCCCGCGCGATGGTGATGCTCATGAGTGCAGCCGCCGAGAAACTCGGCCTCTCGGCCGAGGTGCCCTCCGACAGCCCGTACTTCGACCTGGACGAGGCCCGCCGCCTGATCACCGCGCTGGCCGGCCTCCTCACCGCATCGGTCGAGTACCTCGGACCGCACGCCGGCCCCTTCCGAGACGGCCTGAAGTCGCTCCAGCTGGCGTTCCGAGAAGCGAGCAGCTATCCCGATCAGCCGGGCCAGGGCCCCGGCGAGAAGTACACCGGCCCCGTCTACGGCTGAGGCCGGTGTACGGCCTGACGGGACGAACCCGTCAGACCTCGCATTGCAGTCCCGGCCGAGCGCGGGTTCAATAGCGCCGAACCGAACCCCGACACCGACGAAAGACCCACACGATGCCACGATCCACCTCCATCGAATCCGCGCGGCGCGGAGCCTTCGCCGTGGGTGCGGCTGGATTGGCGGCGCTAGCGCTCGGCGCATGCGGCGTCAGTTACGCCGACCCCGCCGGTCCGTCGGACAGCGCGGCCGCCTCGGCCGCGTCATCGAGCGCCTCCCCGACTTCGAGCGCCTCCCCCTCCCCGAGCGACGTGGTGTCGCCGGATGCCGGGGTGTACAAGGACTGCGTCGGCGTCCTCGACATCAAGCCCACATCTGTCACCTGGTCCTGCGGCAACCCGGCTGCGACGGTCACCGATATCCGGTGGACGTCGTGGGGCCAGCTGAGCGCCACGGCGACCGGCACGCTCACAGCCAAGGGCGGCGCTACATCGACCGCCGCGATCGAACTCAGCGATCCCACCGGCTCGGACCATCATTATTCGACCCTCACCGTGACCCCGAAGAAGGGCAAGCCGCAGATCCACAAGCTGACATAAAGGGCAAAATAAGAAAACCTCGGGGCGATTTAACGTCTCCACCGTTTAGCTGTTCCGGGGTTTTCTTCCATTCAGGGGAAAATAAATGGCACGTCGGCTTGAAAATATGTGACGCGTGCTTATGCTGCTCTTATGAAGAGAATAATGCTGTTGATGGCGGGGGTGCTGTCCCTCTCGATGTTGGCATTCGTACTGGGTGACGCCGGCTCGGCCGGCGCTGCGCCGCTTCACCCCGACTGGTACGGCGGCTGGTGGGGACCCGGCATCTGGCACCCTGGTTGGTGGGCCTGGGGCCAGTGGCATCCCGGCTGGTGGGGCCCCGGTATCTGGCATCCGGGC
>CAJCHX010000314.1 GCA_903970215.1 Acidobacteriaceae bacterium | reverse complement strand
CCTCCACCTCGACGATGTTGCCCACACCGCCGAGACCGGCCACTATGTCGTCGGCCTTACCCATCAGAACACTCCGCCCTCACCCGATCGTCCTGCACTCGAACAATACTGGTAATAACCTGCACTTCTGCAAGCCCGGGCCGTAACGGCCCCGTGACCCTCAGCGAGAACAGGAGTCGAGCATGAGTTCCAGCTCCGGATCCGGCAGGTCGACCAGGCGCTTGGACATCACCGGACTGCAGAGGCTGGGCCGGAGCCTGATGCTGCCCATCGCGGTGTTGCCCGCGGCCGGTCTGCTACTGCGCCTGGGCCAGGACGACATGCTCGGGCGCTTCTCATCGATGAAGACCACGGCCGCCGTCATCGGCGGCGCCGGCAACGCCCTCATCTCCAACCTCGGACTGTTGTTCGCCGTGGGTATCGCGATCGGCTGGGCCAAGAAGTCCGACGGCTCCACGGCCCTCGCCGCATTGGTCGGATACCTGGCGTTCCAGGCCGTCGAGAAGGCGATGTCGCCGAAGGTCTTGGCGGGCCAGGTCGATCAGACCGGCGCCCAGAGCGTCGTCGACTTCGGCGTCCTGGGCGGCATCGTGATCGGCCTGATGTCGGCGACGCTGTGGCAGCGGTTCCACCGCACCACGCTGCCCGACTACGTCGGCTTCTTCAGCGGCCGCCGCCTGGTCCCGATCCTCACCGCGATCGGGGCGATCGTCGTCGGCGTGTTCATGTCGTTCGTGTATCCGGCGTTCAACTGGGCCCTCACCGGCCTGGGGAACTGGGTGGCGCGCAACTCCGTGGTGGGCGGCGGCGTCTTCGGGATGCTCAACCGGCTGCTGCTTCCGCTCGGCCTGCACCACATCATCAACTCGGTGGTGTGGTTCATCCTCGGCGACTACCGGTCCGGCGGCCAGACGTACCACGGCGATATCGCCAGATTCCTGCACGGCGATCCCACCGCCGGCACATTCATGACCGGCTTCTTCCCGATCATGATGTTCGGCCTGCCGGGAGCCGCGCTCGCGATCTATCGCTGTGCGAAGCCGGAGCGGCGCAAGGTGGTCGGCGGCATCATGCTGTCGGTCGCTCTCACCAGCTTCCTCACCGGCATCACGGAACCGCTCGAGTTCTCGTTCGTATTCGTGGCCTGGCCGCTGCTGCTCCTGCACGCGCTGCTGACCGGAACGTCGCTGATGCTGTGCAACGCCCTCGGTATCCACGACGGGTTCACCTTCTCGGCGGGATTCATCGACTACGTGCTCAACTTCGGCAAGGGAGCCGAGGTGCCGGGCGGCACCAACCCGATCTGGCTGATCCCGATCGGGTTGGGTTACTCGGTGATCTACTACTTCTCGTTCTCGGCCATCATCCGCCGCTGGAACCTGAAGACCGCGGGTCGCGAGGACGACGACGAGATCGAGGAGGCCACCGCGTCATGAGTGGTGGGGTCATGAGTCGCGGGGGCGTGAATCGCGGGGTCGTGCATCGCCGGGAGCCGAGCCGTCGGATGGGCCCGGCGGTCGTGCGGGGAACTGTGATCACTCGCGACGCGGCGATCGACGACGGCGTCGTGGCGTGGTCCGGCGAGACCATCGACTGGGTGGGGCCCGCCGGCCGGTTCCACGGCGCCGCCCTGCCCGAGCCGTCGGACTCCGTGCTGGTACCGGGAATGGTCGATGTGCACTGCCACGGCGGTGGAGGCTACGGGTTCCCGGACTCGTCCGCCGACGGCGCGCGGTATGCCGCGCGGCACCACCTGCTGCGCGGGACGACGACGTTGCTCGCCTCCCTGGTATCGGCCCCGCCCGCGAAACTGCTCGAGCGGATCGAGATCCTCTCGCCGCTGGTCGACGACGGCACCGTGGCCGGCCTGCACCTGGAGGGCCCGTTCCTCGCCGCCGAGTGCTGCGGGGCACAGGATCCCACGCACATCATCGACGGCGATCCCGAGCTGTTGGCGCAATTGCTGGACGCCGGTGGCGGGCGCGTGCGCTCCATGACGCTCGCGCCGGAGACGTCGCACTACCCCGAGCTCGCGAAGGCGCTCACCGCCGCCGGCGCCGTCGTGTCCGTGGGACACACCGCGGCCGACTTCGACACCGTCACAACGTCGATCGCCGCCGTCGACGGACCGGTCAGCGTGACCCACCTGTTCAACGGCATGAAGCCCATGCATCACCGGGATCCCGGCGCGGCTGGTGCGTCGCTCGCCGCAGCGGCCACCGGCGGCGCGGTCGTGGAGCTGATCGGCGACGGGGTGCATCTCGCCGCAGGCACGGTGGAGATGGTGCTGCGCACCGTCGGAGCCAACCAGGTCGCCCTGGTGTCGGACGCCATGCAAGCCGCCGGCATGCCGGACGGGCACTACCGACTGGGACCGCTGGACGTCACGGTCGGCGGCGGTGTGGCGCGGCTGACGTCGGCCCACGGGTCGCCCGGCGTGATCGCCGGCGGCATGGCCTCGCTGCTCGACGTGGTCGTGCGCGCGGTGCGTCAGTCGCATGTCCGTCTCGTGGACGCGGTCCTGGCGGGAGCGACCACACCGGCACGCCTCCTCGGCCTCGCCGATCGAGGCGAACTCGCGGCAGGTCTGCGCGCCGACGTGCTCGAGCTCGGCCCGGATCTCGCACTGCGGCGCGTGATCCGCGCGGGGATCGACGTGTAGCGTCGCGGACGTGCAGACTCCGACGTTCGACGACGTCCGCGCCGCCGCCGGGCGACTGGCGGCCGTAGCGCACCGCACCCCGGTCCTCACCAGTCGGCGGATCGACGAGGCGGTGGGCGCCTCGCTGTACTTCAAGTGCGAGAACTACCAGCGCGCAGGGGCATTCAAGTTCCGCGGCGCGTACAACGCGGTGGCCTCACTCCCCGACGACGAGCGTGCCCGCGGCGTG
Source organism: Acidobacteriaceae bacterium (assembly GCA_903970215.1). Lineage (GTDB taxonomy): Bacteria > Actinomycetota > Actinomycetes > Mycobacteriales > Mycobacteriaceae > Tsukamurella. The sequence goes on along the minus strand of CAJCHX010000314.1, from coordinate 104 downwards.
GTGGCCTTCAGCTCCGGCAATCACGCGCAGGCCGTTGCACTCGCGGCGCGCATCCACGGGGTGGCCGCGACGATCGTGATGCCGCACGACGCGCCTGCCGCCAA
>CAJCHX010000313.1 GCA_903970215.1 Acidobacteriaceae bacterium | reverse complement strand
ATCAACGGCAGCCGCGCGACCGCGGGCCACATGCGTCGCGGTACGGCCCGCCGCAATGCAGGCGCGAGCCGGCCGGCCCGCCACACGATCGCCTCCCGGACCCGGTCGATGAAGCGTTCGGCCGTCGGATTGGTGGGTGTACCGGCGAGATCCACGCCGTCGATGAACTCGTCGGGTACGAAGGAGCGCACCGGGTTCAACCGCCACCACAGCGGATTCACCAGTACCGCAATCGAATTCACATCGGGTCGGATGCTGCGCAGGTGCAGGGCACCGTGCGCGGCCATCCAGGAACCGACGCAGATGCCCGACTGGGCGACCGCGGCGGCCGAGGGCATGGGAAGGCCCGCTATCACGGCGTTCGCGTCGTCCAGATAGTCCCGGGTGTATAGCGGCAGCAATGCGTCTGTCATTGCGGCCGTACCCGATTCGCCCACCGTCGGCCGGTCGTATCGCACCGATCGGCCACCGCGGGCCGCCACCGCGAGACCCGTCTCGTAGTAGAGCCGCGACGGGCCGGTCCGGACGTACTGACCGAGCGAGTGCGCCACGAATACCGCCCACGCGGAGTCATGTTCGCCGGCGATGGCGGTGTCCCACACCCACGCGCGCCCTGCGGACAACAATCGCGTGACGATCGGGCGGCCGTCGTCGGCTCGCGCGACCACCGCCGCGTCCCTGAGGTCGACGGCGATCGGCGCCGTATCCTCGGCGACGGCAGCGTCGATCCAGTCGGCGATCTCGGCGAACTCGGTGGTCGGAAAGGTCAGCACCGCAGGATGTCCCGGCTCGAGGAACGGTTCCTGATCGCCGATCTCGAGGATGGCGACGCCGCGCTCCGACTGACTCCTCGCGAATCGGCCGTCCCGGTCGGAACCGCGCACCACTGCAAGCACGCGGTCGGGCGGGAGCGAGGCACCGACGTCGGCGGGGAGCGTCAAACCACCGAATCGCGCAGCGGTCTGCGGGTGCAGGGACTGCCCAGCGGTGTTCACGTAGTCGACTTGCGGGTCGTATCCCAGCGCGGCCGGGGCGACACCGGTGGGCGAGAGCAGCACATCTCCGGGCGCCGCGGTCTCGGTGACCATGTTGTACAGCACCGTCTTCGCGCGAATGTACTGCCGCCCCTTGATGACCGGGTCCCACACCACGAGCGCGTCGAGCGGACCGACGGTGTTCGCGTGAGCGAGAAGGAGGGCGCCGGCCCGATGCCCGACGGCGACGATGCGGGCCGCGCCCATGGCGCGGAGCGCGTCCGCGGCGACGCCGACGCTGGCGAGCCACGCGTCCGCGGCGTCCTGCTGGTACTGCGCGCCCGGAGACTCTCCAGTGCAGGCGTAGTCGAACCGCAGGACCGCGAATCCGCGCGCCGCCAACCGCTCCGCGAACAGCTTGAGCCCGCGGGTGGTCTCGGCCTGCTCCTTGCCGACCGAGGGGCACAACAGCACCCCGGCGCGCACGCGGCCGGAGGCCGGGTACGAGATCGCTCCGAAGAGCGGGGCGTCGTCCGGGCCGAAATAGCCCGGTGTGGTGACGACGGCTCCGGTGAAATCAGACCCCCCGGTCATGTTCGACTCCCTGATCTATCGGATCCTCTACGGTCACAACGCCATCGCCTCGCGCACGGGAGCCGGCCACCCGGCGGTGCCGAGGCCGTGGGTCGTGAGGAGCGCCAATGCGATCCGCTCCATGCCGAAGCCGACGCACGCGCTGTGTGCCACGGCCCCGTCGGCCGTGTGGATGCCGAAGTTCTCTCCGAAGTGGTCGCGGTGGTAATTGGCCGACACCACCGCCGTGCCGTCGGAGAGGTCGCCGTACAGCCGCACCACCAGTTCGGTTTTGAGGTTCTCGTCGAGCTGGTTGCTGGCCAGGATGCGGCCTACGCGTCCGAAGAACGGGTCGTTGGCGGGCACGGCCTCCGCGTCGAGACCCAGATCGGACAGCACCTGCAGTCCGCGCGGCACCCAGCCGTCGCGGTGTCGCTCGGCAGCGGCGGGGTCGCCGACATACACGTACTCGTGCATGCGGAACGCCTGCATCCGGGCGGGGTCGATCGACGGCTCGTGCCGGAAGCAGTAGCCGTACACGTCGAGCATCACGTCGTCGGGTCCCAGCGTGCCGGCGAGCGATGCGTACGTGGGATGGCACGCCGCGGACACCAGCATCGTGCCCGCCGAGGTGAGGTGCCCGTCCCACGGCAGACCCGCGGCGCGGTCGGCGAGCAGCGCGCGGTGCGCTCTGTCGTCGCCGTCGAAGGTCGAGATCGCGCCGGTCAGGTTGGGGAACGAGGCGATGTAGTCGGTCTTCTCGAAGTTCTCCCTCGGAAAGACCGGTGGGAATCGCACGACCCGCGGGCGGTCGCCGTGCGCGGCGCGCCCGGCGCGGCGGACGGCGTGGTCGATACCGTCGATGACCGCTTCGAACTCACCGCTGCGGCCGTACAGGCCGTCGATCCCCGTCGGGATCAGCAGTCCGGCCGCGATGAGCTGGTCGCGGAAGTCCTGACGAGCTCGAGCGAGGGCATCGTCGCGCCCGGCGGACGGCGGCGCGAGCGGTACGTCGGGAGATGTGGTGTCGTTGCCGGTCATGCACGTCCTCGGTAGGCGAGCACCAACTTGGAGTTGTTGGCACGGATTCGATCGTTGGACACCATCACCTGGGGGCCGTAGGCATCGCGCAACAGGCGACCCATGGACGCGGCATGGTCCTCACGGTAACCATTGATACCGGTCAGCGCGAGCGCGCCGGCGACCACGTCGACCACCGCCAGTGAGGTGTCGAGCTTGAGGTTGTTCATGGCGATCGCGAAGCCGATCGTGGGTTCGTCCTCGCCGCTGGCGAGGAAGTCCTCGTACCGCCGGAGCTCGGTGGCCACGGACGACTCGAAGCGCTGATGCAGCACGAGCAGGTCCGCGAGCTTGGCCGCTTGCGGCGGCGTCTGGCCCGGCGTGCGGCGGGCGGCGGACCGTACCTGTACGCGGGCCTTGTCGACTGCCGCGTCTGCGATCCCGAGCCACACCGAGCCCCAGAGCGTGTGCGAGGACGGCAGCATGGTGTGTGCGGAGATGGTGGAGTAGGGCACCGGCACGACGTGGTCCGGGCTGGTCCGTGTCCGCAACAGGAATCCGGGGCTACAGGTTCCACGGAATCCGAGCGTGTCCCACTGCGACGTCTGCTCGAGCTCGGTCTCGTCCTGGGGGCAGAGCACGAGTACCTGGTCGGTGGGCGGGCTTTCGGCCGAGCGCCGGGCCGTGGTGCAGATGTAGTCGGCATAGGCGCCGTAGGAGATCACCGGTGCGTTCTTCTCCAGGACGATCGCGTCGCCGTCCGGAACCACGGCGCAGGTCGATGAGCCCGTGTCGCCCCCCGTGGTGATCTCGGTGGTCGACGATGCGAGCAGCGCCTCGGTCTCGGCGATCCGGCGGGTGAGCGCCGCGACGGGACCTTCCGTGGCGTGGAAGCGCAGGGACAGGGCCTGAGTGTGGTGCATTGCGAACACCATCCCGGCGGAGCTGCACGCCGCGCCCAGCTTGCGCGCGACGTGTGCGAGCTCGGTGATCGAGGCGGAGCGCCCGCCGAGGTCCGCCGGAAGGGAGGCGGAGAGTAGCCCCGCGGCCCGCATCGCAGCGACGGCCTCGTGTGGGAACCGAGCCTCCCGGTCGACGTCCGCGGCGGCCGCTGCGGCGGCGGCGACCGCGGCAGTGCTGTCCAAACCCGCCGGCTGCGCGAGCTCGGTTGTGGATTCGGTTGTCACACCCGAGCCCCCTTCATTCTGTGCACGCGTGTCACTCCCTGACCATAAGCTCAAGACGTTACCCGGAACGGGTGGTTCGAATCATTACACTATCTTCGTTAACGGAGAACGGCTCGTTCCGAGCCCACGTCGGCCGTCGACAATCCTACATCTAGTTACCGAAGCGAAAGTCGAAGATGGAAGAAAAGATCCGACATATCCTGGCGACGCACGGCAAGTTGGCCGTGGACGTGGCCTCGCTGGCCGATGACAGCAACCTCTTCGAAGCAGGCTTGACGTCGCACGCCAGCGTGAACGTGATGTTGGCGTGCGAGGACGAGTTCGACGTCGAGTTCCCGGACGAGTCGCTCAAGAAGGCGACGTTCTCGTCCATCGGGGCGCTGTCGGGCGTGGTGGGTCGGCTGGTCGAGGAATCGGCCTGAGATGGCCGGCCCGCTGGATCTGAATGCGGACGTGCGGTTGTCGGCGGATGGGTACAGTCCGCCGGCGGCACACGCGGGAAACCGGATCTGGCAGGAGACCAACTGCTACCTGGACCTGTGGATCGAGTTGTTGCACGTGCTGGGGGACGACCCGGTGCCGTCGTTCGCGTGCGCGCTCTCGACGGGCTTCGACGGGGATGTGTGGACGTTCGTCAAGCCCACCCAGGAGGATCTGCGGGATCTGTTCGGTCTCGAGATCACCGAGGAGATCATGTGGCGGCCCGTGCTCGAGACCGTGGAGAGCGGGCCGAGCCGAGGTGTCCTGCATACCGTCGAGGTGGACAGCTGGTGGCTGCCCGACACCGAGGCCTCCGACTACCGCACCAGCCACACCAAGTCCACCATCGTGCCGCTGCGCGTCGACCGGCAGGCGCGCGCCATGACGTACGTCCACAACGCCGGTGTCTTCGAGCTCTCCGGGGACGACTTCGACGGCGTGTTCTGCCTGCCGCCTCAGTCCGATTGGGTGCTGCTGCCGTATGTCGAGCAGATCCGCCGGGTCCGTCCCGCTGCTGCTGTCGATCCGGCGGTGGTGGCGCGCATCGCCCGCGCGCACCTCGACCGGCGTCCGGTGGACAACCCGGTGGCGCGTCTCGCGGCCGGCGTGCAGGATGCCGCGCGCTGGTTGGGCGGGGCCGGTATGGAGACCTTTCATCTGTGGGCGTTCGCCACCCTCCGACAGTGCGGCGCGACCGGCGAGGTGGCCGCCGACTTCAGCGAATATCTGGCGGCGCATGGATTCTCGGCCGCGGGGGCCGCGGCCGAGCCGCTGCGCCGGGTGGCGGCGGACGCGAAGGCCGTGCAGTTCAAGATGGCCCGCGCCGCGCACGGGCGAGCGGTCGATGTGAGTGATCTGCTCGGGCGGACGGCCGATGACTGGGCCCGCGCGCTGACCGTGCTCGACGGCGCCGTGCCGCGGGCCTGAGGCGTAGCCGGTGTCGCCCCGTCCCGTCGTGCGCGACTGGCTGCTGCTGCGCATCGAGCCCGACGAGGCCGTCGGCCCTGCCGACCTGGCGGGTCTCTGGGCGAACGCGATGCCCATCGACGCGCCGGCGCTGGTGGGGAGCGTCGTCGATGCGGGGACCGATGTCGACGCGCACGATTGGTGGATGCGGGCGCGGGTGACTGCCGCGGAGCCTTTCCGTCTCACACTGCACGGGCTGACCGCACCGGCGGTCGTCCACGTCGACGGCGCAGAAGTCGCGAAGGTCGAATCCACCTTCCTGCCTGTGCATCTGGACCTGGACGCCGGCGACCATGAAATCGTGCTGCAGTTCCCGTCGCTCAAACGCTGGCTACGCAAACGTCGACCGCGCGGACGCTGGCGCTCGACCCTGGTGCCCGACCAGGGACTTCGCTGGCTACGCACCACGCTGATCGGGCGCGCGCCGATCTACGGTGGTGGGACACTGCCCGCACCGGTCGGCGTGTGGCGGCCGGTGACCGTCGTATCCGGACCGCGCGCGGACAGCCTACGAATCGATCCTGAGCCGTCTACGGGAGCTGTTCGCGTGCGCGCCACCGTGGTGGGCGACTGTGCGACTGCGCGGCTGATCGTCATCGACCCGGACGGGCGGCCGGTCGCGGATGTACCGGCGGGGTCCGCAGACGCGGCACGCGGCGGCGGGCCGGTGGACGTCACGGCGACGGTTCCCGAGCCCCGGGTGTGGTGGCCGCGCGGGTACGGCGGCCAGGCGCTGTACCGCGCGCGGCTGACCGTCGACGGGGTGGTCGCCCAGGAGCGCAGGTTCGGCTTCCGCACGGTCACGGCGGATCGCAGCGACGGTGGATTCCAGTTGCGCGTCAACGGGATCGACGTGTTCGCGCGGGGCGTGGCCTGGACGCCGCCGGATCCGGTGGCCCTCTTCGTCAGCGCGCCGATTCTGCGGGATCAGCTGATGTTGTTCGCCGGCGCGGGGGCCACCATGGTCCGGATGGTCGGCGGGCTCGTGTATGAACAGCCGGAGTTCTACGACCTCTGCGCGGAACTGGGCATGCTGGTGTGGCAGGACGTCATGCAGGCGACGTTCGACCCGCCCGCAGACGTCGGTGCGACGATGTGCCTCGAGCTCGGGTACCTGCTCACCTCGCTGTCCGGCAACCCGGCGCTGGCCGTGGTCAGCGGCGGTAGCGAGACGGAGCAACAGCCCGAGATGCTCGGCCTCGATGCCGGCGGGCGCGATATGCCGCTGTTGCACACCGATT
>CAJCHX010000312.1 GCA_903970215.1 Acidobacteriaceae bacterium | reverse complement strand
CGGGACCCTCCGGCCGGCCGCCGCAGGGTCCGCACCGTCCACCTCGAAGCCGCTGCTCCCGGTCGTGCGCGTCGAGGGCGACCGGCTCGTCGACGCCAGGGGCCGCACGGTGGTGCTCCGGGGTGTCGACCGGTCCGGCATGGAGTACGCCTGCGCCCAGGGGTGGGGGATGGCCGACGGCCCGATGACCCAGGCGTCGGTCGACACGATGGAGTCCTGGCACATCGACGCCGTCCGCCTCCCGCTCAACGAGGACTGCTGGCTCGGGATCAACGGCGTCCCGGCCGGGTACTCGGGGCGCGCCTACCGCGACGCCGTCGCGGCCTACGTCCGCAAGCTCAACCGGGACGGCATGATCGCCATCCTCGACCTGCACTGGAACGCCCCCGGCGACGAGCTCGCCACCGGCCAGGAGGACATGGCCGACGCGGACCACTCCCCCGCCTTCTGGACGTCGGTGGCGACGCGGTTCGAGGGTGACCACGGGGTGATCTTCGACCTCTACAACGAGCCGCACGGCATCACCTGGTCCTGCTGGTTGCACGGCTGCTCGACGCCGGGTTACGAGACGGCCGGGATGCAGTCGCTCGTCGATGCCGTCCGGGCGACGGGAGCGACCCAGCCGGTCATGCTCGCCCCGCTCGGCTGGGCCTCGGCGACGGGTGGGCCCGACGAGTACGGCCCGTCCCCGGACCGGGGCTGGTCGCGGTGGCGGCCCGTCGACCCGGACCACCAGGAGATCCTGTCGGTGCACCTCTACGCCGGGAACGGCTGCGACACGGCGTCGTGCTGGGACACGACGATCGCACCGATCGCAGCGCGGGTCCCGGTGGTGACCGGGGAGTTCGGCGAGACCGACTGCGCCACCGCCTTCGACACCGCCCTGCTCGAGTGGGACGACGCCCACGCCATCTCGTCGGTCGCCTGGGCCTGGAACGCGTCGAGCGACTCGTGCGGCTCGTCGGGCCCGAGTGTCATCACCGGCTACGACGGGACGCCGACGGTCCCGGGGGCGGCGATCCGGGCCCGCTACCTGTCCGTCCCGGCGGGTGCCCCGGCCTGAGGCCCGGGCGTCAGCAGCGCACCACGACGGCCCGGGTGATCTTGTCGTGCAGCGTCTGGTTCCTGTGGTCCCAGGTCGGCCAGACAGGGCGCGGGGGTAGCTCGAGAGCCGACCCGCCGACCATGCGGGAGCTGGTGTTCCTCGACAACCGGGAGCGCACGGCGCGCGGCTGCCGTCATTGTCCGAGAACACGACGCTGGCCACGCCCGGGCCCGGGCCCGGGGTGCGCAAGCTGACCGAGATCAGGTCTGGAAGCCAGAGGATATGAGAGCGGAGGCATAGGCGACGGTGCCCCTGCTCTGCTGAAATCGTCTGGGTGCTTGCACAGAGAGCCCTTATCGATGAACACTGAGGGGCTCGTCACACCCGCCGTCCGCAGATTTGGATTCGGGAGTGCACACGACGATCCCAAGTGGGAAGTAGACTTTGTACCCCTCCCAAGCCGAACGGTAGGCGACCCACACCCCCCGTCCCGCATGCACACCGGGTTCAGTGGCGGTGACCGTCAAGCCCACGCTGCCGTACGTGCCAGGGGCCACGGTCGTGGGCAGAGCGACGTGCGTGGGTCCCGGCAGCTGGCTGGAGCCGCCGAGCTGCGATGCCTCGCCCGTCATCCACCACTGATACTTGACGATGATGCCGGGTTGAGGATTGTTGAGCCATGCCCGTTCGATACGGATGGGTCCATTCGTAGTGTTCGTGAAATACATGAACCCTACGGTGGTGATCCCTCCGGGTGGCTGAGGTTTTGCCCCCTCCACGATAGTCCCATAGTTCTTCAACTGCGCCTCCCAGGGACCGCCGCTGTCGGAGCATCCGGCAATGAGGGACGCCAGAAAGACCGCACCAACCGAGCGAAAGAAGGCTTTCCTACGGCTGACCATTGGGATCGCCAGAATATATAGCGTGTGCCATCGGTATCTGGTTGTAGCTACTGCGCATCAGATGAGGACCGTCGGTACGGGATACGCATGAAGCCTCCGCGGTCGACACCCGGCCACGTACCGCAGAAAGAAACGCCCCAGAAACTTTCACTGGACCACTGTACGCCCGGAAAGAACCGGCCGGCGAACGGCCAGACCGGGTGCCTCGTCCACCTGGGATCGACGCGCCCCCCGGCCCTTGCCGAGGGCCGGCCGGACGGTACTCGCGGTGCCGCTGCCGCACACCGCAACCATAGGGTCGCCGCCCACCCCCCGTGGGCTCGGATGTCCAGGTGTGGTCACCGACGCTTTCTGCCATTGCCGCAACCGGGGAAAGCAGCGGCGCAGCGGCGGGTTCGGCGAAGGGCCGGACATCGCGACGTCAAGGGATCGGCCGCGGACCCCGAGGACTGAGACATGCTCCGTGCCGCGCTCCTCGCCGCTGCGGCCGTCGCCGTGGGCGTGCTCGGCCCGACGGCCACGGCGTCGGCGTCGCCGTCGGCGGGTGTCAACCCGACGACCTCCCTGCAGCCGTCCGCGGCCTTCGACACCTACTG
>CAJCHX010000311.1 GCA_903970215.1 Acidobacteriaceae bacterium | reverse complement strand
GCCGTAACCGCCGCTGCCGCGCACGGTGTCGTCGAGGAACGCGACCTCGACGACCGCCGGCAGCTCGACCCGCTGGACTATCAGCTGAGCGATCCGGTCGCCCCGCGCGATGTCGACCGGTGCGTCGGGGTCGGTGTTGATCAGGCACACCTTGATCTCTCCGCGGTAGCCCGCGTCGATGGTGCCCGGTGTGTTGACGATGGTCAGGCCGTGTTTGGCCGCCAGGCCCGAACGTGGGTGGATAAGCCCCACGGTGCCGTCGGGCAGCGCCATCGCAATACCGGTGGGGATCAGCACGCGACGCCCGGGATCGATCCGGACCGTGATCGAGGAGTACAGGTCGATCCCCGCATCACCGGGGTGCGCCCGCTTAGGCAGGGGCAGCCCCTCATCGAGACGCAGCACGGGCAACTGGCTCACCATGCGAGCAGACTACGCTGGTACCCGTGGAATCTGACTACCGAGAGCGCCTCACCGTCCCATGGCACTGGTGGCTGAGCGCGGCCGTCGCGGTGGGGTTGATCGGTTACGAGGTACAACTCGCCGCCCGCGGAGCGGCGTGGGTAGCCGCGGTCTACGCCGCATTGGCAGTGCTCGCCGCGGTGCTGCTGTGGTCGATGGGGCGCGCGACGGTGGGCGTGCACGACGGCGAGGTCTGGGCGGGTAACGCTCACCTACCGGTCGAGCTGATCACGCGTGCGGCAGCGGTACCGCCGAGCGCCAAAAGCGCAGCCATGGGCCGTCAGCTGGACCCCGCTGCGTACCTGTTTCACAAAGGGTGGATAAAGACGCTGGTCGTCCTCGTCCTCGACGACCCCGAAGATCCCACTCCGTATTGGATGGTGTCCACGCGACACCCCGAGAAGATCCTGGCCTACATCCCGACGGCGACCACGCTCACCTGAGCGATCTCGGCGCCGGAGCGGTGCGGGCGGCGAAGCGGTGCGGGCGGCGGAGCGGGTATGCGTCACGCACCCGCCTCGCCGGCCCGACTCCTATGCGCAGTCCACGCAGATCAGCTGGTTTCCGTTCTCTACAGCCAGGCGGCTGCGGTGGTACACGAGGAAGCAGCTCGTACACGTGAACTCGTCCGCCTGCTTCGGAATGACCCGCACGGACAGTTCCTCGCCCGACAGGTCTGCGCCCGGCAGCTCGAACGATTCCGCGGTCTCGCTCTCGTCGACGTCGACCGAACCGGACTGCGCCTCGTTGCGCCGCGCTTTCAACTCCTCCAGCGAGTCCTCCGACATCTCGTCGGACTCGGTACGCCGCGGAGCGTCGTAATCAGTAGCCATTGTGATCCCCATCCTTACTGCGGCCGCCCAGGTCGACCCGAGATCATCGGGCAGCCGGTAGGCCTCCGGTCCGCTGAGCGGCCCGTACTATAGCCGATACGTCCTGCGTTGTCACGGGTCGCACGCCCGTCGGCGCCGTTCTCGGCGGCGCAGCGTGTAACGCGCCCGCCTGGCGGATGATTCCCGAGCGACGCCCTACACTGGCCCGCGTGGTTTCGCAGATCACCGGCCTAGGGCATCGTCTCGACAGTCACGGCAAGCCGTGGCAGCGGAGGAACCCCTTTCCGGTACTAATCCTGGTGGTAGTGCTGGCGGTTGTCGGAATCGTTACGTGGGGCATGGCTCTCACGCGGCGGGCGGAGACGGCGGCTCCCGTCTCGTGCCCTGCTCCACCGCCGCCCGCGGCCGCCCGCGCAGGCGTGCCCGCCGTCCGGCCACCCGCCAGGTTCGACGTGGTGTCCACCGCCGACATGAGCACGGTCCGTCCCGCGCCACTCGCCGACACCATGGTCCGGGTGCTCAACGCATCCGACCAGAACGGCCTGGCCGAGACGGTGCTGGGCAAACTCAAGGACTACGGCTTCACCGCCCCCACCACGGGCGCGTACGGCGACGATTCCGTGTTGTACAACCACGACATGGCATGCCAGGGGCAGATCCGGTTCGGGGACGCGGGACGCGCCGATGCGGCGGCGGTGTGGATCGCCGCGCCCTGCGCGCAGTTGATCGACGACGGCCGCCGCGACACGTCGGTCGATCTGGTCCTGGGTACCTACTTCACCGATATCGACCCGTCGGCGGATGCCCAGGAGGTCCTGCGCACGCTGCGGGCGTCGACCTCGTCGGGCGAGGGCGGCGCGAACCCGGCGCTCGTGGCCGCAGTGCACAACCAGACCTGCAGCTAGGACGTCTCCAGCCCACCGGCCGCGCAGGCGACTGCGGCCGCATGCCTACAGGCCGAATAGCTACAGCGCCTGCCACCCGCCGGCGTCTCGGAGGATGTCTGTCAGGGCGTCCGCAACGCCGGGAGCCGAGGCGAACGTGAGGGCACCGTCCGCGCTGGTGCTGTCCGGCGCGGGCACCGCCACCGTAGCCCCGGCCTCGCTTGCGATCAGCGCGCCGGCGGCCCAATCCCACGGGCTCAGCCCATGTTCGTAGTGCGCATCCACCCGCCCGGTCGCGACCATGCACAAGTCGAGCGCCGCAGAACCGATCCGGCGAACGTCACGCACCTGCGGCAGCAGGCGGGCGAGCACGGCGCCTTGTCGGGTGCGCCGCTCGGCGGCGTATCCGAAGCCGGTCGCGACCAGGGCCAACGCGGGATCGGCGATGGGATTGGCCTGCAGGCGCCGCGTGGCACCGTCAGGGCGGATCTCGCGGGCTCCCCCACCACGATGCGCGGAGTAGACGAACCCCGTCGCCACATCGGCCACCGCACCCGCCACGGATTCGCCCCCCACCTGGACCGCGATCGACACGGCGTACGCAGGGATTCCGTAGAGGAAGTTCACCGTGCCGTCGATCGGGTCCACCACCCACCGCAGATCGCCCACACCGTTCTCGCCGGCACCGTCGTCGCCCTGCTCCTCCCCGTACACCCGATCGCCGGGTCGGAGCACCGCGAGGCGGCTGCCGATATACTCCTCGGTCTCGGTGTCGACCACCGTCACCGGGTCGGTGGAGGTGGATTTGGATCGGACCGGATCACTCGCGACATCGTCGTTCGGGCCGCTCGAACCGATACCGGTATACGCCCCGACACCGAACACCTCGGCCCGGCGACGTGCGGCGCGTTCTGCGGCCGAGCGGGCGATGCTGACGGCGATGGCTTCCAGCTCGGAGGCATGCGGATTCACGCGCCCCATCGCACCACAATCCACGGTAACTTTGCACCCGACCGGCTGCGCATTGAGCGAGCGGGTCGTCGGATGGTGCGCCGGGCCCAGCGTCCGGTCGGGCAACTCACAACAGGAGTGTTGAGCGTCATGAGCGAGAACCACGGTTTCGGCGTAGACATCGGCGGCAGCGGCATCAAGGGCGGCGTCGTGGACATGGACACGGGCCTGCTGGTCGGCGACCGGTTCAAGGTGCTCACCCCCCACCCTGCAACCCCTGGCAGCTGCGCCGGGGCCGTCCGCGAGGTGGTCGAGCACTTCGAATGGAAGGGGCCGGTCGGTGTGACCGTCCCCGCGGTGGTCACGAGCGGCACGGTGCGGACCGCCGCCAACATCGATCCGGGCTGGATCGGGACCGATGCCGAGGCTCTGTTCGGGGCAACCCTCGACCGCACGGTGACAGTGGTCAACGATGCGGACGCGGCAGGCCTCGCGGAGGACAGGTACGGCGCCGGCCGCGAGGTGAACGGAGTCGTGATCCTGTTGACGCTGGGTACCGGGATCGGCTCAGCGCTCATCCACAAGGGCGTCCTCGTTCCCAACACCGAGCTGGGCCACCTCGAGGTCGACGGCAAGGAGGCGGAGCACCGCGCCGCGAGTTCGGTCAAGGAGCACAAGGGCTGGTCGTACGAGAAGTGGGCTTCGCAGCTCTCGCGGGTGGTCCGCGAGTACGAGAAGCTGTTCTGGCCGGACCTGTTCATCGTAGGCGGCGGCATCAGCCGCCAGTCCGACAAATGGATTCCGATGCTGGAGGTTTCGACGCCGGTGGTACCCGCGACGTTGCTCAACACTGCGGGCATCGTGGGCGCTGCGATGGCCTCTCGAGCCGAGGCCTAGCACGCCTTCGCCGCCCAATCGTTACAATGGTGGTCCCGGCGTGCACAGCCGGGACCACCCCCGGTCCTCATCCGCCGAGTACGCGCGCCCATCAGTCTTGGTCACGCCTGCCCGGGAGCGGGTTCCGGAGGTTCATGACATCGGTACGAAAGGGCGTAAGTGGTAGCGACTGAGACCAGCTCGACCGCGCAGTCGGAAGTGGGCGGCGCGGCGGGGTCGGCCACCGCATCCAGCCAGGCAGCCTCGGCGGCGCCGAAGGCGCCGGCCAAGAAGGCTCCGGCCAAGCGGGCAGCTGCCAAGAAGACAGCCGCGAAGAAGACGCCGGCCAAGAAGGCTCCGGCTAAGAAGACCACTGCGGCGACCAAGACCACGGCGAAGAAAGCCGCGGCCAAGAAGGCGACGTCGCCCGCGACCAAGGGCGCGGACGGCGACGAGGACGTGATCGAGGGAGCCGAACTCCTGGACGGCGAGCCGGATCCCACGGACCTCGCCGACGACGTGGAACTCACCCTCGACGACGAGGAGGACACGGCTGAGGCCAAGGGCGCCCAGGTCGTGGTGACCAAGCCGGCGCCGGCCGACACGGAGGAGGTCGAGGAGCCGTCCGAGAAGGACCGGGCCTCAGGCGACTTCGTGTGGGACGAGGAGGAGTCGGAAGCCCTACGGCAGGCCCGCAAGGACGCCGAGCTCACCGCCTCAGCCGACTCGGTCCGCGCCTACCTCAAGCAGATCGGCAAGGTGGCGCTGCTCAACGCCGAGGAGGAGGTCGAACTCGCCAAGCGGATCGAGGCCGGCCTCTACGCGGTGCAGAAGATCAACGAGTGGGCCGAGCGCGGCGAGAAGCCGCCGATCGGCGTCCGGCGTGACATGAACTGGATCGCCCGCGACGGCAACCGCGCCAAGAACCACCTACTCGAGGCGAACCTGCGGCTCGTGGTCTCGCTGGCCAAGCGGTACACGGGGCGCGGCATGGCGTTCCTGGACCTGATCCAGGAGGGCAACCTCGGGTTGATCCGCGCCGTCGAGAAATTCGACTACACCAAGGGCTACAAGTTCTCGACGTACGCCACGTGGTGGATCCGGCAGGCGATCACCCGCGCGATGGCCGACCAGGCCCGCACCATCCGTATCCCGGTGCATATGGTCGAGGTCATCAACAAGCTCGGCCGCATCCAGCGCGAGCTACTCCAGGACCTGGGCCGCGAGCCCACCCCGGAAGAGCTGGCCAAGGAGATGGACATCACGCCGGAGAAGGTGCTGGAGATCCAGCAGTACGCGCGTGAGCCCATCTCGCTGGACCAGACGATCGGCGACGAGGGTGACAGCCAGCTCGGCGACTTCATCGAGGACTCCGAGGCTGTGGTGGCCGTGGACGCCGTGTCGTTCACGCTGCTGCAGGATCAGCTCCAATCGGTGCTCGACACGCTGTCCGAGCGCGAAGCCGGAGTGGTGCGACTTCGCTTCGGCCTCACCGACGGCCAGCCGCGCACCCTGGATGAGATCGGCCAGGTCTACGGTGTGACCCGCGAGCGGATCCGCCAGATCGAGTCGAAGACCATGTCCAAGCTCCGCCACCCGTCCCGCTCGCAGGTGCTGCGGGACTACCTGGACTGACGTCCAGATCCGTCAACGCCCGCCCGCCGCGTGGCGCATCGCCCAGCGATGCCCCGCCCGGCGGGCGTTCGCGTTGACGCAGAGTTTCGGGTCGGCTCCTTCAGCTCTCGCGAGCGCGCCCTCCGAGGCCACGAAAACAACGCACGGCGATGCGCGTGAGTTCGGCCGGCGAGGCGTCGGGGGCATCGGCGGCCGACCACAGTTCGAAGGCGATCCGCACCGCGTGAGTCGCTGCCGCCGCCGTCACGCGCGCCTGCTCGGGCCCGACGTGGGACACCTCACCGAGCAGCCGGGCGAGTTCGAATTCCGAGTCGCAGTTCACGCGATACCAGACGGACCTGAGCGCGGTGTCCGCGGCAGCCGCGGCGACCAGACTGCGCGCGAGTAGTAGCCCGTCGAGCGCCGCGGGGTCCGAGGGCTCGAGCACCTGCGCGAAGGTCGCTTCGATCGCGTCTGGAAGCGGGAGGCGAGCGGCGTTGACCGCCAAGGCATTCCGCCAGACACGGCCGCCGACGTCGAGGAGCGGTGCCACCGCCTCCTCCTTGGTGCGGGCGTACCGGTAGAAGGTACGGGGTGCCACGCCTGCCGCGTGCGCGATGTCCTCGGCGGTCACGGCTCGCGACCCTCGGGTGGCGAACAGACGTGCCGCAGCATGGGCGATCTCCATCGCCGTCGTTCGTTTCCGGCGCTCGATCAACGACTCGCCCACGCCGTCCACCGCCCTCACCTCCTACTACCCGATTTCGTGACAGTTTATGCCATTCAGACATATGCTGCCTGTGTCGAATCGGGAAGGATTTTGATGAGCGAGTGCGTGTCGGGGCGGTATGAAGGTCGTCGCAGCCTGATCACAGGCGGCGGCTCGGGGATCGGGCAAGCCACCGTGTTGCGGCTGCTTGCCGAGGGGGCCGACGTGGTGGCGGCGGATATCAGTGTCGACGGCCTCGCCGACACGGTCGAGAAGGCGGGCGACGTGGGCGAGCGACTGTCCACACAGCTCGTCGACGTGGCCGACGAGGACTCGGTGCAAGCAGGGGTCGAAGCCTCGGTCGAGCGGCTGGGCGGGCTCGACGTCCTGGTCAACGCAGCGGGGATCCTCCGGTCGTATCACACCCATCAGACGACGCTCGAACAGTTCGAGCGGGTATTACGCGTCAACCTGATCGGAACGTTCCTGGTGATCCGCGAGGCGATCCCCGCTCTGATAGCGGGCCGCGACGCTGCGGTCGTGAACTTCAGCTCGACATCGGCAGTGTTCGCGCACCCCTACATGGCCGCTTACGCGGCAAGCAAGGGTGGCATCCAATCGATGACTCACGCGCTGGCCGCCGAGTATGCCAAGCAGGGGATCCGATTCAACGCTGTGCAGCCCGGGTCGATCTCGTCCGGAATGACCGACGGCAGCGGCAAGAGCGGTCAGAGCGTGGGACCGGGCTTTCCCGGCGACGTCGACGTGTCGCTGTTCCGCAAATTGCTACCCGCGATCGGGAAGGGGTTCGCGGGACCGGAGGCCGTGGCGAGCGTCGTGGCGATGCTGGCGAGCTCCGACGCCGCCTTCATCACGGGGACCGAGGTCCGCATCGACGGCGGAACACACTTCTGACACTCGAGCCTGGCTTTCATCACGCGCCGGCTGGCACGAGCCGCTGAGCCAGACGTACCGTCGGCTCCACCACACGCGCAGCTATCGGACCCAATACAGCCATGAGCAGCACGTATGTGGTCGCGAGGGCGGCGAGCTGCCCGTCGACGGCGCCGGCAGCCACAGCCAGTCCCGCGATGACGATAGAGAATTCGCCCCTCGCCACGAGTGCGGCACCCGCCCTGGCCCTGCCCATCCTGCGTACCCCAGCGTGGCCGGCGGCCCACCAACCCGTCGCGACCTTCGTCGCGGTCGTCACCACAGCGAGAAGCACAGCCCAGCCGAGCACCGGCGGAATCGATTCCGGGTCGGTGTTGAGACCGAAGACCACGAAGAACATGGCCGCGAACAGGTCTCGCAGAGGTTCGAGCAACTTGGCGGCGGTGTGCGCAGTAGACCCCGAGATCGCGATGCCCAGCATGAACGCGCCGACCGCCGCGGACACCTGCAGCGCCGACGCGAGCCCCGCCACCAAGAGGGCGGCCCCGAGCAGCTTGAGCAGGAATACCTCGCGGTCATCGCTGTAGATCACCTTCGACACGTAGTGCCCGTAACGCAACGCCGCGAGCAGAACGAGGGTGATCACCACAAGCGCGACGACCAGCGCCTCGAACCCACCCCAGATGCCGACACCCGCCAGGATCGCCGTGAGGATGGGCAGGTAGACCGCCATCGCCAAGTCCTCGAACACCAGGATCGACAGCACCACGGGAGTCTCGCGGTTGCCCAGCCGGCCGAGGTCGCCGAGCACCTTGGCCGCTATCCCGGACGAGCTGATGTACGTGACACCCGCGAGCACGAGCGCCCCTGCCGGACCCCAGCCGAGAAGCAGGGCGACCACGGCGCCGGGCGTGGCATTGAGCACGATGTCGAGCACGCCTGCCATCCATGACCGACGGAGTCCGGTGACGAGTTCTGGTGCCGTGTACTCGAGCCCCAGCAGGAGCAGCAGCAGCACCACTCCGATCTCACTGGCGACATGACTGAACTCGGCGGCCTGATGCAGCGGGATCACACCGCCGCGGCCGAATGCCAGGCCGCCGATCAGGTACAGCGGAATCGGCGACAATCCGATCCGGCCCGCGACCCGCCCCAGGAATCCCAGCGCGAAGAACATCCCACCCAACTCGACCAGTGCGAGCGACGCCTGGTCCACGTGCACGCTCACCCGTGCGCGAGCAGCTTCGCGGCCGCATCGAGTCCAGCGGCGGTACCGACGACTACGAGCACGTCGCCAGCAGTGAACAGGAATCCGGGGCCGGGCGACGGATGCACCTGACCGGCGCGCATCACCGCCACGATCGACACCAGTGCTCGGCTGCGCATCTGTGTGTCACCAAGAGTCCGGCCGTCATACGGCGAGTTCTCGGCGACGGGCAGCTGCCGGGTCTCGACGCCGGTCACCCCACGGTGCTCGTGCTGCAGCTGTGCGACCAACTGGGGCGCGCCCAGCAGGTTCGCGAGAGCCGCGGCCTCTTCGTTGGACAGTGGAACCTGCGCCCGGCAGACGTCCGGATCGTCGAGCTCCGAGACGATCAGATCGACCGTGCCATCGCGGAGCGCCACTACCCCCACCCGCCGCCCTGACGTCAACTCGAAGTCCTTGCGGACGCCGATTCCAGGCAAAGGGGTCACATCGACATTCACCCTGCCGAGCATAGCCGCCAATCGCCCAGAGCGGCCATTGAGGCAGGATCAGGGCATGTCGGACCTACGCCGGGTGGTCGCCGATCACCGATGCGCGCTCCATGACGCGCGTATATGGGAAGTAGTCGCTCGTCGCATAGTGCTGCACGGCACGGTTATCCCAGAAGGCCACGGTGTCCGGCTCCCAGCGCAGGCGGACCTGATGCTCGGGGTAGTCGGCCTGGCGGCAGAGCCGGTCCAGCAATGGGCGGCTCTCGTCGGCCGTCATTCCCTCGAATCGGTCCGTGAAGATCCGGTTCACGTACAAGTGCCGTCGGCCGGTCGCGGCGTGCGTGCACACCACCGGGTGCACCACCGACGGGTGCGCGGCGCGCATGGAGTCCTGCTCCTCGGCGCTACGCCCACGCCCGAAGGCTCGAGTGAAGTCGTGCACCGCGGAGAGCCCCTCGATCCGCGCCTTGAGGTCGTCACTGAGCGACTCATATGCGGCGTACATGTCGGAGAACAGCGTGTCGCCGCCCACGACCGGCACTGAGATGGCGTGCAACACCGCGCCCATCGACGGCCGCTCGCGCCAGGTGACGTCGTGGTGCCAGGCGTTCTCGAAGCCTGCCATGTCGGCCCCTTTGGCGAAGCGGACGAGCTCGGGACGCTCACCGTTGGCCGGCAGCGCCGGGTGCAGCTCCAATTCGCCGAAGCGGGCCGCGAACGCGACGTGCCGGTCAGGCGTCAGCCGCTGGTCACGGAAGAACAGCACCTTGTACTCGAACAGGGCCCGACGGATCTCGTCGACGGCGTCGTCGGTGAGCTGAGCCCCGAGGTGGATCCCGCGGACCTCGGCCCCCAGCGTCGCCCCCACGGGGCGAACGTCGAAGTACTGCCACCGAAGCCCCGCGAGCCGGTCTCGCTCCGCCGTCAGGTGTAGGAACGGACCCACCATGAGGTCGTACTCCGGCATCCGGGCCGCAATCGGCGCGAACCGCGGGGCAGTCGCCACCGCACCACCCGCCACCGCACCACTCACCGCACCACTCGTCCCTGCGTCATTCCACCGTGCGCCATTCGCCTGCGCACCGATCGGCGCCCTCTCGGTCATGTCTACCTCCAATTCTTCTGGCTGTAGTCGATCGACTACACCGTACTGACGATAGTGTAGCTACGTGACTACAGGTCCGTCGACGTCGAACGACTCCTCCGACGCGCAACCGACCGCCCAACACGGGCCGGTGGGGCGAGAGGCAGTCGTCGAATCGGTGACGGCCGCCGCGACCGATCTGTTCGCCGAGCGCGGCCCCGCGGCGACGTCGATTCGCCAGATCGCGGCCCGCGCCGGAGTCAATCAAGGCCTCGTGTTCCGCCACATCGGCACCAAGGATCAGGTGGTAGGAGCCGTCCTGAACCACCTGGCAGACCAGTGGGACGGCGACTTCTCACGCGAGTTGTCACGGACCGACCCGCGGCTGCGCCGTCAGCTCGCCGTGATAGCGCGCTGCATCCTCGACGGTTATCCGGTCGGCGAACTCCAGCAGCGGTTCCCCGCGATGCAGGCACTGCTCCGCGAGGCGGCTACCACCCGCTCCGACCCACAGGACGCCGCTCTCGCAACGGCGCACAGCGTGGCGCTAGGCCTGGGGTGGCAGCTGTTCGAGCCCTTCCTTCGCGGCGCGACCGGGCTGACGGAGCTGAAGGAAGGCGAGCTGTCGCGGGACATCGATATCCAGATGCGGCGAATCCTCTACGGGCCCAAGTGAACTGCCGAGGCCGCTGGACCACGATGCCGAACGACTATGATTCGTCGGCGATCGTGCGGTGCAGCTCGAGAGTCGCGACGCAGGCGCGGGCGGCCTCTGCGCCCTTCACGACGAAGTGCCGCGTGAAGTATTCGATGTGCTCGGCGTGCTCATGGAAGTGGTGCGGCGTCAAGACGACCGAGAACACGGGCACATCGGTATCGAGCTGGACCCGCATCAATCCGTCGATCACTGCCGTCTCCACGAACTCGTGCCGGTAGATGCCGCCGTCCACGACCAGCGCAGCGGCGACCACACCTGCGTACCGGCCAGTGCGCGCGAGCCGCTTAGCGACGAGCGGGATCTCGAACGCGCCGGGAACCTCGAAGAAGTCGACACGCGAGGGAGCGATGCCCTGGGTTTCGAGCTCGGCGATGAAGGCGATGCGGCATTGATCGACGATATCCCGATGCCAGCAGGACTGGACGAAGGCGATGCGCTGCTGTTGATCTCGGCCGTGCTGATTTTGGCTGAACTGATTTTGGCTGTGCTGATTCATGGCTA